>JBMOJG010000584.1:0-2777 GCA_049316925.1 Alsobacter sp.
CTGGCGCCCGCACCGGTGACGGCGACGCGGACATCCGATCCGCGCTTGGCCACGAACACGCCGACGATGGCATAGCGCGACGCCGGGTTGCGGAACTTGGCATAGGCCGCCTTGCCGGGGATCGGGAACGACACCCGCACGACGATCTCGCCGGGCTCCAGCGCCGTATCGAACATGCCGGTGAAGAACTGCTCGGCGGGCAGCTTGCGCTTGTTGGTCACGATAGTGGCGCCGAGCGCCAGGCAGGCCGCCGGATAGTCGGCCGCCGGGTCGTTGTTGGCGATCGAGCCGCCGATCGTGCCACGGTTGCGCACCGCCGGGTCGCCGATCATCCCTGCGAGGGCGGCAAGGCCCGGGATGGCCTGCTGGACCACGGCCGAGGTCGCCACAGCCGCATGGGTGGTCATGGCGGCGATCACGACCGTGCGGCCCTTGATCTCGATGCCGGCAAGGCCCTCGACCTTGCCGAGGTCAACGAGGGCGGGCGGCGCGGCGAGGCGCTGCTTCATCGTCGGCAGCAGCGTCTGGCCACCGGCGAGCAGCTTGCCGTCTTCGCTCTTGGCGAGCGCCGAGGCCGCCTGCCGGACCGTCTTGGGGCTGGAATAGGTGAAGGCGTACATGGGTCGTCTCCCTGGATCCCGTGCGGGCCTGCCGGACCGGCATGACGCCGGCCCGCGGCCCTCTCATCTCACTCGGCGGCCAAAACGTGCTGGGCCTTCTGCACGGCGCGCCACACCTCCTGCGGCGTCGCCGGCATCGTCACGTCCTCGTGCCCCAGCGCGTCGGTGATCGCGTTGATCACCGCCGGCGGTGCCGCGATCGCCCCGGCCTCGCCGCAACCCTTGATCCCCAGCGGGTTCGAGGGGCACGGCGTCACCGTGGTGCCGACCGCGAAGGACGGCAGGTCGTCGGCACGCGGCATGCAGTAGTCCATGTAGGATGCCGTCACCAGCTGCCCGTCCTTGTCGTAGTGGGCACCCTCGAACAGCGCCTGGCCGACGCCCTGGGCGATGCCGCCATGAACCTGGCCCTCCACGATCATCGGGTTGATGATGTTGCCGAAATCGTCCACGGCGGTCCACCGGTCGATGCGGATAGTGCCGGTCTCGGGGTCGACCTCGAGCTCGCAGATGTGCACGCCCGACGGGAAGGTGAAGTTGGTCGGGTCGTAGAACGCCCCCTCCTTCAGCCCGGGCTCCAGGTCCTGGCCCGAGAACTTGTGGGCGATGTAGGCCTGCAGCGCCACCTCGCCGAAGGCCAGCGACCGGTCGGTGCCGGCAACCGAGAAGCGGCCGTCCTTGAACTCGATGTCGCCATCGGAGGCCTCGAGCGCATAGGCGGCGACCTTCTTGGCCTTGGCCACCACCTTGTCGAGCGCCTTGGAGATCGCGCTCATGCCCACCGCGCCGGAGCGCGACCCGTAGGTGCCCATCCCGAACTGCACCTTGTCGGTGTCGCCATGAACGATCGCCACCTGGTCGATCGGGATGCCGAGCCGGTCGGACACCAGCTGGGCGAAGGTCGTCTCGTGGCCCTGACCATGCGAGTGCGAGCCGGTCAGCACCTCGACGGTGCCCACCGGATTGACCCGGACCTCGGCCGATTCCCACAGGCCGACGCCGGCGCCCAGCGAACCGACCGCCTGCGAGGGGGCGATGCCGCACGCCTCGATATAGGCAGAAAAGCCGATGCCGCGCAGCTTGCCGGCCCGGGCGCTCTCGCGCTTGCGCTTGCCGAAATTCTTGTAGTCGGCCATGTCCAGCGCCTTCTCGAGCGAGGCCGAGTAGTCGCCGGTGTCGTACGCCATGATGACCGGCGTCTGGTGCGGGAACTTGCGGATGAAGTTCTTCTTGCGGAACGCCGCCGGATCCTGCCCGAGCTGGCGGGCCGCCACCTCGACGAGCCGCTCGACCACGAAGGTCGCCTCGGGCCGTCCGGCGCCCCGGTAGGCGTCGACCGGCGCCGTGGTCGTGTAGACGCCCTCGACCTCGCAGTAGATCGCCGGGATGTCGTATTGGCCCGACAGCAGCGGCGCGTACAGGTAGGTCGGCACCGAACTGGCGAAAGTCGACAGATAGGCGCCCAGATTGGCCTTGGTCTTCACCCGCATGGCGAGGATCTTGCCCTTGTCGTCCAGGGCGAGCTCGGCGTGGGTGAGATGGTCGCGACCATGGGCGTCGCAGAGGAACGCCTCGGTGCGGTCTGAGACCCACTTCACCGGCCGGCCGACCTTCTTCGCCGCCCAGACGCAGACCGTCTCCTCGGCATAGATGAAGATCTTCGAGCCGAAGCCGCCGCCGACATCCGGCGCGATCACCCGCAGCTTGTGCTCGGGCGCGATGCCGATGAAGGCCGACAGCACCAGCCGGGCCACATGCGGGTTCTGGCTGGTGGTGTAGAGCGTGAACGCCTCGGTGCCGCCGTCATAGTCGCCGATCGCGGCGCGCGGCTCCATCGGGTTGGGGACCAGCCGGTTGTTGACGATGTCGAGCTTCGTCACGTGCTTGGCGCGGGCGAAGGCCGCATCGGTCGACGCCTTGTCGCCCAGATGCCAGTCATAGACGACATTGTCGGGAGCGACGTCGTGCACCGTCGCGGCGCCCTTCTTGGTCGCCGCCACCATGTCGACCACTGCCGGCAGCACCGTGTAGTCGACAGTGACCTTCTCGGCGGCGTCGCGGGCCTGCGCATAGGTCTCGGCAATCACCACCGCCACATGGTCGCCGACATAGCGGACCTTGCCCTGGGCCAGCGCCGGATGGCCGCCGGCGCGCATC
>JBMOJG010000585.1:0-2770 GCA_049316925.1 Alsobacter sp.
GTCGCGGCTCATGGCCTCGAGCGGGGTGGTTCGCCAGAACGGGATGTCAGCGCCGGCCATGCCTCCGGCTAGACCATTTCGGCGCGCGACGGAAGAGGCCGGGGCCGCTGCACATGATGCGGAACGGTCGAATTGGGCTGCGCGGGCATGTCGACGCGGATCCCCGGAATGCACGCAGTCTGCCACAGGAGCGTCACACTGTCAAGGTCTATTTTCCTATTTTTGTTGCATGACTTTGGCTGGACGGAAGGCCCCGTCAGGCCGCGGGGCCAACCATCGCCCTTGCGCGCAGGCCGCCGCCACTCGCGCCGCCATATTAATGCCGCTATATAAACGCGTTAAAGTGCGGCGGATTAGCCGCGGGAGCGGATGCGGTGGAGTTCGGCGTCAAGCCCTCACTCTGGCAGCGGTTCGTCAGGGCCTTCGAGGCCTTCGACTCCTGGACGGCGTTCTCCATCACGGAGGGCGGGCGCGGGCTTGCGGCGGCATGGGGTCGCTATGCCGAAATCGTCGACCGGCTGCGGGTGCGCGGCGTGCGGCGGGTGGCGAGCGAGCTCGCCGGCGAGACGCTGACCATCGGGCTGGCCGGGTCCGTGGTGGCGCTGGCGCTGGCGATCCCGGCCTTCCGCGAGGTCGACAGCGACGACTGGCTGAAGAAGCAGGACCTCGCCGTCACCTTCCTCGACCGCTACGGCAACGAGGTCGGCCGCCGCGGCATCCGGCACGATGATTCCGTGCCGCTGGAGGCGCTGCCCGACCATCTGATCAAGGCTGTGCTGGCCACCGAGGACCGGCGCTTCTTCGAGCATTTCGGCATCGACGTGTTCGGCACGCTGCGGGCGCTGATGGTCAATGCCCGCGCCTCGGGCGTGGTGCAGGGCGGCTCGTCGATCACCCAGCAGCTGGCCAAGAACCTGTTCCTGTCGAACGAGCGGTCGATCGAGCGCAAGATCAAGGAAGCCTATCTGGCGATCTGGCTCGAGTTCCATCTCAGCAAGAAGGACATCCTCAAGCTCTATCTCGACCGCGCCTATATGGGCGGCGGCTCGTTCGGTGTGGGCGCCGCGACGGAGTTCTACTTCGGCAAGTCGGCCAAGGACCTGACGCTGGCCGAGGCCGCCATGCTGGCGGGCCTGTTCAAGGCGCCGACGCGGTTTGCGCCGCACAACAACCTGCCGGCGGCGCGCGCCCGGGCGGCGGACGTGCTGTCCAACATGGTGGACGCCGGCTTCCTCACCGAGGGGCAGGTTTATGCCGCGCGCCGCAACCCGGCGACGCCGGTCGACCGCAAGCGCGAGACGAGCCCCGACTACTATCTCGACTGGGCCTTCGCCGAAGTGAAGCGCCTGTCGGACGAGGGCAAGCTCGGGTCCGACCGGGTGGTGACGGTGCGCACCGCGCTCGACCTGAGCATGCAGAAACAGGCCGAGACCTCGCTCGAGAGCGTCTTGCGGCAGCACGGCAAGACCTATGCGGCGAAACAGGCCGCCACCGTGCTGATGGACCCGGACGGTGCGGTGCGGGCCATGGTCGGCGGGCGCGACTATGGCGCCAGCCAGTTCAACCGCGCCACCGACGCGTTGCGGCAGCCGGGCTCGGCCTTCAAGCCGTTCGTCTACACGGCGGCGCTGATGTCGGGCAAATACAAGCCGGCGACCATCGTCACGGATGCGCCGCTGTGCATCGGCAACTGGTGCCCGAACAATTACGGCCGCAGCTATGCGGGCTCGATGCCGCTCTCCGTCGCGCTGGCGAAGTCGATCAACACCATCCCGGTGCGGCTGTCGATCGCGCTCGGCGACGGCAACCCCAAGGCCGGCCGGGCCAAGATCATCGATGTGTGCCGGATGATGGGGCTGAACACACCACTCGTCGACACCGTATCGCTGCCGATCGGCGCCGCCGAGGTCACCGTGCTCGACATGACGGCCTCCTACGCGGTCTACGCCAATGGCGGACGCAAGGCCGATCCCTATGCGGCGGTCGAGGTGCGCAACGCGCTGGGCGACCTGATCTTCCGGCATGACCGTGACCTGCCGACGGCGCGGACGCTGCTGACCCAGCCGGTGGTCGCCGACATGAACACGATGCTGGTGAAGGTCACCGAGGAGGGCACCGGCCGGCGGGCGCTGCTCGACGGCATCCGCGTCGGCGGCAAGACCGGCACCACCAACGCCTACCGCGATGCCTGGTTCGTCGGCTTCACCGGCAATCTGGTCGCCGGCGTCTGGTTCGGCAATGACGACTATGCGTCGACGCGCAACATGACCGGCGGGTCGCTGCCCGCCATGGCGTGGCACGACATGATGCTGCCGGCCCACCAGGGGCTGGAGCTGCGCCCGATCCCCGGACTGGCCCCGGTCACGCCGACTGCCGCAACCGCGGCCCGGACCCCGGAGACCGCCGGGCCGCAGCGCCCGGTGACCCTCAACCGGAAGGCCGTGGAGACGATCACCGACATCGAGGCTGGGCTGCGGTCGCTGTCCACAGTCGGCCAGGCTGCAGCGCCGACGACGGCGCTGACCGGGACAGTGGCGCGCAACGGTCCGGGCACGGCCCTGCCGTGAGCGAGGTGGTCGTGCCCTCCCGCGCCACCCCGGCAGCCCCGGCGGCGGACATCCCGCGTGGCGCCTGGCGGGTGATGCTGGTGCTGGCTCTCGGGGCTGGCATCGGCCTGTTCGCCACCTGGTCGGCCGTCACCGGTGGGATCGGTTTTGGCG
Organism: Alsobacter sp.; assembly: GCA_049316925.1. Taxonomy (GTDB): domain Bacteria; phylum Pseudomonadota; class Alphaproteobacteria; order Rhizobiales; family Beijerinckiaceae; genus Alsobacter. Next base: position 2,721 of record JBMOJG010000585.1, read on the forward strand.
TTGTCTCGGCAGGAGCCTGGGACGCCTCGCCGCGGACCGGGGCGCTCGAT
>JBMOJG010000586.1:0-2769 GCA_049316925.1 Alsobacter sp.
CTCGCGGACATTGCCGGGCCAGCCATAGGCCAGCAGGGCGCGCTCGGCCTCCGGCATGAAGCCGGCAAACAGCCGTCCCTCCTCCGCCGAGACGGTGGCGAGCACGTGCCGGGCGATCAGCAGCACGTCGTCGTCGCGCTCTCGCAGCGGCGGCAGCGCCAACGCCACCACGTTGAGCCGGTAAAACAGGTCCTCGCGCAGCCGGCCGGCGCGGACCTCCGCCTCGGGATCACGGTTGCTGGCACAGACGATGCGGACATCGCAGGGCCGAGCCTTGTCCTCGCCGACGCGCTGCACGGTGCGGGTCTGCAGGAAGCGCAACATCTTGGCCTGCAGCCCGAGATCCATCTCGCAGACCTCGTCAAGGAACAGCGTCCCGCCATGGGCCGACAGGGCCGCGCCCTTGCGGTCGGCGCTGGCGCCGGTGAACGCACCCTTGACGTGGCCGAACACCTCGCTCTCGAGCAGGTCGCGCGGGATGGCGGCGCAGTTGATGGCGATGAAGGGACCGTCGGCGCGCCCGGACAGGCGATGCAGCGCCTCGGCGCACAACTCCTTGCCGGTGCCGCTCTCGCCGCGGATGAAGACGGTCGCACTCGAGGGCGCCACATTCTGCAGGATGCGGTAGACCGGCTCCATGGCGGCGGAGCGGCCGACCATGCCGGCAAAGGCGCCGTCGCCATTCACCTCCTGCAGGGCCGCCAGCGTGCCGGCGAGGCGCTTGCGCTCAAGCGCGTTCTTGACGGTGATGCGCAGCCGGTCGGCGCTGAACGGCTTGACGATGAAGTCGAACGCGCCCTCGCGCATCGAGTCGACCGCAGCCTGCACCGAGCCGCGGGCGGTGATGATCACAGTCTCACAGGGCAATCCGCGCTCACGGACCCAGCGCATCAGCTCGATGCCGGTCATGTCAGGCAGGTGCAGGTCGAGGACCAGCACGTCCGGCAACAGCGTCTCCAGCCGGGCCCGGGCCTCGCCGCCGGTCAGCGCCACGGTGACGGTCACGCCCGCCGGCTCGAGGAAGGCGCGGAAGGTCTCGGCGAGGGTGGGGATGTCCTCGACGATCAGGACGCTCGGCCGGGGGCTCATCCGTTGGCACCGGATGCGAGGCGATCTCCCAGCGCAGCGCAGGCCCGGGTGACGACCGCCGCGAGCGCGTCCCGGGCGGCAGGATCTTCCGGCCGCGCCTCGACGGCGCCAGCGGCGTCCTGTGCGGCAACGGCACCGAACTGCCCAAGCACTCCGGCCAGCCGATGAGCGGCCGACGCCACGGCTGCGTGGTTTCCTTCCTGCGCGGCAGCGAGCAGGCGCTGCAGCTCCTCGGTTGCGGCGGCGAGGGCCTGTCCGGCCAGCTGCAGGAAGAGCTCGGTCCCGAGATCGGTCCGCAGCTCGGCCAGAACCGTCTCGTCAAGACTGTGGGAAGCGTCGCGAGCGGGGAACAGACTAGGAAGGACCATGGCAGTTTCCAGGCCCATGAATGTGGCGCAGGTCAACAGGTTGCAACAAGCATAGTTTGCGGCGCCCGTCGAGGCGACCCACCTGTAAACACTCTGCACATTCCACACTGTCGCATGGCAAAAGCCGGCTATCCGCCCCGAACGCACCCCGGCTGTGGCACCCTATTTCAGGCTGCCGGCGAGGAAGCCGCGCAGGCGCTCGCTGCGGGGCTCCGACAGCACCGTGACGGGATCGCCCTCCTCCTCGATGACGCCCTTGTGCAGAAAGACGACCCGGTTGCTGACCTCGCGGGCGAAGCTCATCTCGTGGGTGACGACGATCATGGTCCGCCCCTCCTCGGCGAGTGAGCGCATCACCCTGAGCACCTCGCCGACCAGTTCCGGATCGAGCGCGGAGGTGGGCTCGTCGAACAGCATCAGCTCCGGCTCCATGGCCAGCGCGCGGGCGATGGCAACCCGCTGCTGCTCGCCGCCGGAGAGATGCGCCGGATACGCATCCTTGCGGTGAAAGACGCCGACGCGCTGCAGATAGGCGTCGGCGCGGGCGCGGGCCTCGGCCTTGCTGAGGCCCAGGACCCGGACCGGCGCCTCGATGACGTTCTCGACTGCGGTCATGTGGGCCCAGAGGTTGAAGCCCTGGAACACCATGGCGATGCGGCTGCGCATCCGCTGCAGCTGTGCGGGGTCGGCGGCGTCGAGTTCGCCGCGCCGGTCGCGGCGCAGGCGCAGCTCCTCGCCGGCCAGCGCGATGCGGCCCTCGCTCGGCTTCTCGAGCAGATTGAGGCAGCGCAGGAAGGTGCTCTTGCCCGAGCCCGACGAGCCGATCATCGAGATGACGTCGCCGCGTGCGGCGGCGACCGACACGCCCTTGAGGACCTCGACGGCGCCGAAGCGCTTGCAGATGCCGTCCGCGACCAGCGTGGGGGTCATGTCAGGGGCTCAACAGCTTGCCGGTTCGGCGGATGGTGGTGCCAGCGACCTTGCCGAGCCGCTTGCCCGAATAGGCAAAGCGGGAGCCGCTGCGGGCGTAGAGCAGGCCGGAGGTCGGCGCGACGACCGGCGTGGAGCGACCCGTCTCCGGATCGAGGATCTCGGCGACGACGTCGCCCTCCGACACGCGATCGCCGGGCCGGCGGCGGTAGGCGACAAGGCCGGCCAGCGAGGCGACCAGCGGCTCGGACCCGGCCCCCACAGGCCAGCGGAAGCTGAGTCCGACTCTGAGTCGGAGGTCACGCCAGGTGCGTTTCTCGGCCATGGCCCAGAGCAATGAAACCAAGCTAGCAGCTCGAACGGAAGCTGACTCGGAGGACCC
>JBMOJG010000587.1:0-2766 GCA_049316925.1 Alsobacter sp.
GTTCGGCTAGGGTGCCGCAGATCGGATGCCGGAGGCCCTGTTATGCGCCATGCCCTAGCCGCCGTCGCTGCCGTCCTGGTGCTGGGATCCGGTTCTGCCGTGCAGGCCCAGTCCTTCGACTGCGCCAAGGCCAGGACGCCGGTCGAGCTGACGATCTGCGCCTCGCCGGGACTTCGCGACCAAGACCGGGCCATGGCCGAGGCATTCACCGCTGCGCTGGCGCGGGAGCCGGCCAAAGCCGACGAACTGCGCAAGGCGCAGCGGGCCTGGCTGACGGGCCGTGGCAAAGCATGCGTGACGCCGGATGCCGCTCCCACCAAGATCACGGCCTGCCTGATCGGCCTTTACCGGGCACGTCTTGCGTCTCTGCAGACCGCTCCTGGCCCGATCCCGTCGCTCAATACGGCTGGACGCCCGCCGGTCGGGGCGCCTGTCCAGCCGCCGCTGCCGCTGATTGCTGCGGCACTGCTGCCCAAACCCCTCGTCACAATGCCGGCGGTTCCGCCATTGCCGCAGGTCCCGGCAGGGGCCGGTGCGGCGCTGTCGCGTCCGAGTGTTCCCGCCGGTGCCGCCGCCGATGCCTTGCTCAGCGTCACGGAGGCTGGCCGCTTCGTGCTGCGCGCCGAGAGCACGACCGGCGTGGCCCTGCAACTCGTCGACATGGCGACCGGCCCCGGCGACATCGCCGGCGAGGCGGGCCAGCGCGATGGCCGCCTCGATGTGCTGCTCGACCGCGGCACCTACAAGTTGCGCAGCACCGGCGCGGCGGGGGCCCCCGGCGAGGCGAAGCTTTCGGTGGTGCCGTTTCGCGAGACCGCCCCGGCCTCGTCCGCCATGTTCTATGGCGGCGAGATGCACGGCATGCTGGCGGACCTCGAGCAGCGCTCGTTCTGGGTGGCGACGGCGGCCGACGGGCAGATCGCCGTCGAGGCGGTGGGTCGCTCGCTCGCCGACATGCGGCTGTGGCTGAACGGGACCGATCTCGCGGCCGTGGCGCCGGAATTCCGCCTTGTCGAGCCCAAGCCCGGCCGTCCCGCGATGCGGGCGCGCCTGTCGGGGCGCGTCGAACCCGGAATCTACCTGGTGACGACCTATGGGGGCCCTGCGCAGAAATGGGTGGACGGCGATACCGCCCAGGCGCTGCATGTGCGCTCCGGTCCGCCGGAGAGCGTCGCCGCCGGCTGGCTCGAAGGCACCATCGGACCGTTCGGGACGGCGCGTTTCGTGCTGCCGGCAGCCGGCGGGACCGTGCGGCTGGAGCTGCCCGAGCCGGCTGCGGCCCGGATCGCGCTGGTGCGCGGCGGCTCTGCTGCAGCGACAATCGCCCGCAACAGCCGTGAGCCGGTCGCCAGCATTGCGGCGCCGGCCAATCCGAACGAGCCGCCCGTCGTCGAGGTGACCGGGCAGGAGGGCCAGCCCTTCCGGCTGCGCGTGCTCCGCCCATCCGGCGCGTTGCGCTTCTCCGGCACCGGACCGCACCTGGTCTCGGCCGAGGTCGCGGGCGAGGGCGGCGACGAGTTCCCCGCCGCCGCCGTGCTGGTGCGCTTCGAGGGCGCGCGCGGGCAGGTGATGGCAGCCGTGGCGCCGCAGGTCGGGCCGGCCCAGGCCTGGCGGCGCAAGTTCAATTTCCGCGGCACAACCGCGACACCATTCGAGGTGACGGCCGCGATGGCGCTGGCGCTGCGCAGCCAGGGTCCCGCCATCAAGGCCACCATCGAGCCGCTGGCCGGCGGCACGCCGCCGCGCACCGGCGCTGCTGCGCCGCTGCGCTGGGAGCTGGAGCCGGGCTGGTACAGCCTGCGGATCGAGCCTGTCGGCGGCGCCTCTGGCGTACTCGACCTGACGCTGGGGCCGCAGGGCCTGCAGCCGGAGCTGGCGCCGGCCGCCGCGCCGCGTGCGGCGCTGGCACTGGGCACCGTGACGCTTGATCGCACCGCCGGCTACGGCGTGCTCGCCAGCGCGGCGCCGGGCCTGATCGTGGCGCCCGTGGCACGGCCACTGCCGGCGATGCTGGAGGGAGCACCGCTCCTGCTTGTGCAGGAGCCCGGCCAGGCACTGACGGTGCCGGTGCGGATGCCGGCCCGCGGTGCGCTTGCGGTGGCCCAGCCGGACGGCGTGCCGGTGCCGGTCGAGCTCAACGGCGACAGCGTGGCGGCGACGGTGCGCAGCGTGACGCTGCGCGTTCCAGCACCGGAGCGCCGGCGCACGCTGATCGTGTCGTGGTCGGATCCGCAGGCCGCGGTGCCGGCGGCGGCCAAACTGGCCAGCCTGGCCCCGCCGGAGCCGATCGCGGCGGGTACGCCACGCCATTTCGATCTCGCCAAGGACGAGAGCCGCAGCTTCCAGCTCGGCGTCGCGGAGGGTGGTCTCTACCGGCTGGAGACGCTCGGCCGGCTGAAAACCACTCTGGCGCTGGCCACGGCGTTCCAGCCCGGTCTCGGCACGGCCGAGGCCAATGGCGCCGGGCAGAATGCGCTGTTGCAGAGCTATCTGCGCGCTGGCCGCTACCGCGTGGTCGTGGGCGCCAAGGAGTCCACCGGCCGGCTGGGCCTGACGGCGGTGCCGGCGGCGCTCGATGGCGCCGCCACCCTGACGTCCGGCGGCAGCGTGCGGGCGGCGCTCGCCGGCGGTCGCGGCCTCATCGTGCCGGTGGAGATCGCCACGGCGGGGACGTATCGGTTGATCCTCGACGGGCTCGACCGGACCTTCTCGGCGCGGCTCGAGGATGCGGAGGGCTGGCCGCTGACGGCGCCCGGACCGCTCGAC
>JBMOJG010000588.1:0-2765 GCA_049316925.1 Alsobacter sp.
TCCTGTTCAGCAAAGACCCAATATCCGTTTTTACACCGGCGCCGTAAATGAACTGCTTCACACCGTCGAACACGTAGTGATCACCATCGCGCCGCGCCCTGGTCTTGAGCGCGGCCGCGTCGGAGCCGGCGCCCGGCTCCGTCAGGCAGTAGCTGGCGATCAGCTCCATGGTCGCCATCTTCGGCAGGAACCGCTGCCGCTGCGCGTCGGAGCCGTAGCTGTCGATCATCCACGCCGCCATGTTGTGGATGGAGATGAACGCCGCCACGGTCGGGCAGCCGGTCGCCAGCGCCTCGAAGATCAGCGTTGCGTCGAGCCGGGTCAGGCCCGAGCCGCCGACATCGTCGCGCACATAGATGCCGCCCATGCCGAGCGCCGCCGCCGCCCGCATGACGTCGACCGGAAAATGCCTCTGCTCGTCCCACGCCACGGCGTGGGGCGCCATCTGGTCGGCAGCGAAACCGCGCGCCATGTCGCGGATCGCCAGATGGTCCTCGGTCAGCGCGAAGGGGTTCATGCGGGCCGCTCCTCGGGTGCCGGCGTCGAAGGGGCAGCGGCCGCCAGGGCCGCTGCCCGTCGGTTCAGCGCATCGTCGGGATGACGAACTCGGCACCGTCCTTGATGCCGGACGGCCAGCGCGAGGTGACGGTCTTCGTCTTCGTATAGAAGCGGAAGGCGTCCGGCCCGTGCTGGTTGAGATCGCCGAAGCCCGAGCGCTTCCAGCCGCCGAAGGTGTAGTAGGCCAGCGGCACCGGGATCGGAACGTTCACTCCCACCATGCCGACCTGCACCTTGGCGGCGAAGTCGCGCGCCGCATCGCCGTCACGGGTGAAGATGGCGACGCCATTGCCGTATTCGTGGTCGTTGGCGAGCGCCAGCGCCTCGTCATAGCCCTTGGCCCGCACCACCGACAGCACCGGCCCGAAGATCTCTTCCTTGTAGATCCGCATGTCCCTGGTGACGTTGTCGAACAGGCAGCCGCCCATGTAGAAGCCGTTCTCGTAGCCCTGCAGCGAGAAGCCGCGGCCGTCGACCTTCAGCGTCGCGCCTTCCTGCACGCCGAGGTCGACATAGGACTTCACCTTCTCCAGGTGTGCCTTGGTCACCATCGGGCCGAAATCGGCGGACGGATCCGTCGACGGGCCGACCTTCAGCGCCTCGATGCGCGGGATCAGCTTCGAGACCAGCGCGTCGGCCGTGGCCTGGCCCACCGGCACCGCCACGGAGATCGCCATGCAGCGCTCGCCGGCCGAGCCGTAGCCGGCGCCGATCAGCGCGTCGACCGCCTGGTCCATGTCGGCATCCGGCATGACGATCATGTGGTTCTTGGCGCCGCCGAAGCACTGCACCCGCTTCCCGGACGCGCAGCCGCGCGTGTACACATATTCGGCGATCGGGGTGGAGCCGACGAAGCCCACTGCCTTGATGTCGGGATCGTCCAGGATGGCGTCGACCGCCTCCTTGTCGCCCTGCACGACGTTGAGGATGCCCGGCGGCAGGCCCGCCTCGAGAAACAACTCCGCGATGCGCAGCGGCACGCCCGGATCGCGCTCGGACGGCTTCAGGATGAAGGCGTTGCCGGCGGCGATGGCGGGCGCGCATTTCCACAGCGGGATCATCGCCGGGAAGTTGAACGGCGTGATGCCCGCCACCACGCCGAGCGGCTGGCGCATCGAGTAGATGTCGATCCCGGGGCCGGCGCCCTCGGTGTATTCGCCCTTCAGCATCTGCGCGGCGCCGATGCAGAACTCCACCACCTCGAGCCCGCGCTGGATGTCGCCCTTGGCGTCCGCCACGGTCTTGCCGTGCTCGCGCGCCAGCAGGTCGGCCAGCGCGTCATTGTCGCGGGCGGCGAGCTCGAGGAACTTCATCATCACGCGGCCGCGACGCTGCGGGTTGGTCGCGGCCCAGGCCGGCTGTGCGGCCTTGGCGTTCTCGACGGCGGCGCGCACCTCGGCGGCGCTGGCCAGCGGCACGCGCGAGGCGATTTCGCCGGTCATCGGCCAGAAGGCGTCGGTGAAGCGGCCCGACTGGCCCTTCACATGCTTGCCGCCAACAAAATGGGTGACTTCCGCGACCATCGTTTCCTCCACAGGTGGGGCGGTTCGGGCCGCCCAGCATGCGCATCCCTATCATTGCTATCCGCGCACCGCTATGGGAGTTATGAACGCACGCCCGTGCGGCGATACCCATAAGTTGGCGGAGCCGATGAGCCGGTTCGACTGGGACGACCTGCGCTTCTTTCTCGCCGTGGCACGCGCCGGGCGGCTGACCGTGGCGGCGCGCCGACTGGGCGCAGACCACGCCACCGCCAGCCGGCGCATCACCGCACTGGAAACCGCCCTGAAGGCGACCTTGTTCGAGCGCCGGCCGCAGGGCTATGCGCTCACCGCCCATGGCGAGCGGCTGATGGCCGCAGCCGAAGTGATCGAGAGCGCGGCGCTGGCCGCCTCGAGCGAAATTGGTGGAGCCGACCTGGCGCTCTCCGGCACGGTGCGGATCGGCGCGCCCGACGGCTTCGGCACGGTGTTCCTGGCACCGCGCCTGCGCCTGTTTGCCGAGCGCTATCCCGAGCTGGAGATCCAGCTCGTCGCCATGCCGCGGCTGCTGTCGCTGTCGAAGCGCGAGGCCGACATCGCCATCTCGCTGTCGCCGCCCAAGGAGGGCAAGATCGTCGCGCGCAAGCTCGCCGATTACCGTCTCGGCCTCTATGCGGCACCCGCCTATCTGGCCGCGCGCGGCCGGCCGCAGCAGCCGGGCGATCT
>JBMOJG010000589.1:0-2760 GCA_049316925.1 Alsobacter sp.
AGCGAGCGCGACAAGGACATCCGCTATTCGAGCCGCACAAGGGCCGGAACCGACAACTACCGGACTCTGCATGACCTGCGCCACACGGTGAATGCCCTGATCGAGAAGCTGCCGCCCGAGCTGCGGGCGACGCAGGAGGCCGAGACCCTTTATGCCTTCGGCTGTGTCACCACCATGGACGTGGTCGAGTTGATCCACCGGCCGCCAGCACCGGAGGGACAGTCGAAGGACTACGAGTTCAGCCGCTCGACCATGGAGACGCGCTGGGCGGCCGGACTGGCGGATGCGCTGGCGACCCTCGCGGCCTCGCCCTGGCTGGAGCCGATGCCGCCGGAGGTGGGACTGCGGACCTTCGACGTGCTGCCCCCCGGCGGCGAGGGCTGAGGCCTTGGCGCCGATCGCCGTCGGGGCGGCCCGTCTTTCCGGCACGGGCTACTGGCGCGGCACGGAGGATTCAATTCGCGGTGGCCGCGCGGCCTGATAGATATGTCGATAATTCTCGACATTCCGATATTAGCTGTCTAACCTAGCAGGAGTTGCCGTTCCCCATTGGGACGTGGCCGCCCCTGACAGGAGACCATCGGCGATGCGCCGCAGTTCTGGGACCAGTCCCCCGGCAATCGCCCCGCGCGGCCTCGACAGCGCCGAGGCGGTGGCGGCGCTGGCAGCCCTGTCGAACGCGTCGCGGATCGAGGCGGTGCGCCTCCTCGCCCGCTATATGCCCTATGGGCTGGCGGCAGGCGACGTCGCCCGCCTGATCGGCGTGCCGCACAACACGATGTCGACCCACCTCCAGGTGCTGGAACAGGCCGGACTCGTGACGTCGCGCCGTGACGGGCGATCGGTGATCTATGCGGCCGACCGGGCGCGCATGCTCGCGCTCACGGATTTTCTCCTCCAGGACTGCGCACGGACGAGCGCGCCGTTCGCCAGCCTGCTTCCCGGCGCCCCGGCGCCCTTTCCAGCCCGACGCGAGCGATCCATGGCCGACAAGACCGCCAATGTCCTGATCCTGTGCACCGGCAACTCCGCCCGGTCGATCCTCGCCGAGGCCATCCTCAACCGCGAGGGTGCCGGCCGCTTCGTGGCCTACTCGGCAGGCAGCCAGCCCAAGGGCGAGCCGCACCCGCGCACGATCGCGCTGCTCGCCGAGCTCGGCTACGAGACGGCCGGGTTCCGGTCCAAGAGCTGGGACGCGTTCGCCGGGCCCGGTGCACCGACGATGGATTTCATTATCACCGTGTGTGACTCGGCCTCCGGCGAGGCCTGCCCGTACTGGCCGGGCCATCCGCTGGTGGCGCATTGGGGGATTCCCGATCCCGCCGCGGCGACCGGGAGCGAGGCCGAGCAGAAGGCCGCCTTCCTGGAAGCCTACCGTCGGCTGTCGGCGCGGATCTCGGAATTCGTCAATCTCGACATCGGCACCATGGACCTGGCCACGCTCAAGGCCCGGCTCAGCGCTATCGGGGCGATGGAGGGGGCCACGGAGCTCGCCCGCGGAGGCGTCGCGGCATGACCGGCATTGGCCGGCGGCTCGTTGCCGAAGCCCTGGGAACCGCCATTCTCGTCGCGACCGTCATCGGTTCGGGGATCATGGCGACCAAGCTGACCCGCGATGTCGGCCTGGCGCTGCTCGGCAACACGATCCCAACAGGGGCGATCCTCGTGGTGCTGATCCTGATGCTCGGCCCCGTCTCGGGTGCGCATTTCAACCCCGCCGTCAGTCTTGTGATGGCCTGGAGACGCCAGATGCGGTGGGCGGACGTGGCGCCCTATGCGGCGGCGCAGATCGCCGGCGGCATCGCCGGAACGATCGTTGCCCACCTGATGTTCGAGCAGTCGGCCCTGCAGATCGCCCAGACCGTGCGGGCGGGTGGCGGGCAATGGCTGGCCGAGGCGGTCGCGACCTTTGGGCTCGTGCTGACGATCTTTGGCCTCGTCCGGTTCCGGCCAGACAGCGTGGCCCTGGCGGTGGGGCTCTACATCACAGCGGCCTACTGGTTCACCGCCTCGACCTCCTTCGCCAATCCGGCCGTCACGATCGCCCGGGCGTTCAGCGACAGCTTTGCCGGAATTGCTCCCTCGAGCGTGCCGGCCTTCATCACGGCGCAGCTTCTGGGTGCGTTTGCCGGCGCGCTGCTGGCCGGCTGGCTGTTCCACCCCGCGCAGGACGAGCCCGCGTCGACAGCTGGCTGACGCGACGGACCGCAGGGCCCAGGCGCCGCCTGACGGGCGGCCGGGCGGTCAGCCGCCACGGCGACGCGCTGTTGACGCCCCGGCGCCCATCGTCCAAACACCCTGCTTCGCCGGGGCCAGCCCCGGCCAGAAGGCGCCAGGCATGTTCAACGACAAGGTCATTCTCATCACCGGCGGCACGGGGTCGTTCGGCAAGGAGTTCGCCCGCACCGTCCTGCGTGACTTCACACCCCGCAAGGTGGTGATCCTGTCGCGCGACGAGCTCAAGCAGTACGAGATGGCGCAGGAGTTCACCGCGCCGCAGATGCGCTTCCTGATCGGCGATGTGCGCGAGCGTGACCGGCTGATGCGGGCCTTCGACGGCGTCGACTACGTGATCCACGCCGCGGCGCTCAAGCATGTGCCGATTGCCGAGTACAACCCGCTGGAGTGCATCAAGACCAACATCCACGGCGCCGAGAACGTCATCAACGCGGCGCTGGAGACCGGAGTGGCCAAGGTGATCGCCCTGTCGACCGACAAGGCCGCCAACCCGATCAACCTCTACGGCGCCACCAAGCTCGC
>JBMOJG010000590.1:0-2756 GCA_049316925.1 Alsobacter sp.
CGGCGCCAAGGGACCGCATCCCAATCGCGTTGCCGCCGAGAGTACCCCTCCGGCGAAGGCCGTCTTGCGGGTGGGTTAGGACATAGGTCCTGTTGTGACCAAGGGTCATGACAGGAGTTGTTCTGTGGATATGTCTGGAGATGGTTCGTCGCGCGGGTTCGTGGTGGCGGAGACGCGGCGGCGGTGGAGCGTCGAGGAGAAGCGGGCGATCGTTGCCGCGGCCTCTGGGTCCTGCACCAATGTTTCGGCGGTGGCGCGCCGGCATGGCATCAGTCCGAGCCTGCTGTTTCGCTGGATGAAGGATTTCAGCGCTGCTGCGCCAACGGCGGCGGTGACTCCTCCAACCTTCCTGCCGGTCACCGTTTCGACGAAGCCGGCTGAGCCTGTTCCGGCTGCCGAGCCTGCCGAACGGCGGCCTTGTCAGAGTGGCGCCAGCGACAACATCGAGATCGAATTGGCGAACGGGCTTCGGCTGCGTGTCGGCGCCGATATCGCGACGGCGGCACTGAAGCGCATCATTGGCGCCCTGGAGGCGTGATGATCCCGCTGCCGGCCCGCACCATGGCCGATGGTCCGGTCCGCGTTTGGCTGGCGACCGGCCACACCGACATGCGGAAGGGCTTTTCCTCGCTGGCGGTGCTGGTGCAGGAGACGCTGAAGACCGATCCCTTTGCCGGACATCTGTTCGTGTTCCGGGGCAAGCAGGGTGATCTCGTCAAGGTGATCTGGCACGACGGGCAAGGCGCCTGCTTGTTCACCAAACGGCTTGAGCGTGGCCGCTTCATCTGGCCGACGGCGTCGGAGGGTGCAGTCGTCATCTCAGCCGCGCAACTCGGCTACATGCTCGAAGGGATCGACTGGCGGGCGCCGCAACGAACCTGGCGGCCCGAGCTTGCCGGGTGATCCGCCAGACCTGTGGCCTTGACGACTCTGCCTGAGGATTATTGGCAGCGCCCAGATCACGACAAGGCGCGAAGCAGCTATGGTCTGCGTAGCGCGCTTGTGCGCCTGAGCATAGCAAGGACGCATGGCGCTCAATCCGGCAAAACTCCCCGACGACATCGCCGTTCTGAAGGCGATGCTGCTCGATCGCGATGCCGAGATCGTCACCTTGAAGCTGACCATCGCCAAGCTGCGGCACGCCCGCTTCGGTGTCTCGTCCGAGCACGGCTGCAGGTTGATCGACCAGCTGGAGCTGCAGCTCGCCGAGATGGTCGAACGTCGCTCGGAAGAAACGACAACCGCCGAGATCGCCAGCCCACCCGAGGATCTACACGAAGCTCGCAAACCGGCCCGTCGGCCGTTGCCTGATCATCTGCCGCGCGAGCGCAAGTTGCACGCATCGCCGATGCAGTGTTCGTGCTGTGGCGGGACCAGCTTCCGCAAACTTGGCGAGGACGTCACCGAGACGCTGGAACGGGTGCCGGCAAGCTGGAAGGTGATCCAGCACGTGCGCGAGCGGATCGCCTGCCGGGCCTGCGACACCGTCCTGCAGACACCGGCGCCGACCCATCCGATCGCCCGTGGCCGTGCTGGGCCACAGCTCCTGGCCGATGTTCTGTTCGGCAAGTACGGCGCCCATCTGCCGCTCAACCGGCAAAGCGAAATCTATGCCGCCGAGGGTGTCGACCTCGACGTCTCGACGCTCGCCGACTGGGTTGGTGCTGCCGCCGCGACGCTGATGCCGTTGCGCGACGAAATCGAGAAGCACGTGCTCGCGGCCGAACGCATCCACGCCGACGACACCACCGTTCCGGTGTTGGCGAAGGGGCAGTGCACCACCGGCCGGTTGTGGACCTATGTGCGCGACGATCGACCGTTTGCTGGCAGCGCGGATGCGGGTGGGCATGCTGAGCGCCAGCAAAGAGCGGCGCCGGCAGCGCTCTATCACTACTCCCCGAACCGTCAGGGCGAACACCCCGAGCGGCATCTTGCGACCTTTTCGGGTCTCCTGCAGGCGGATGCCTATGCCGGCTTCAAAGGTCTCTACAATGCCGGCCGCAAGCCCGGCCCAATCTTCGAAGCCGCCTGCTGGGCGCACGGCCGCCGCAAGTTCTTCGAACTCGCCGCCTTGAAGAAAATGCCACTTGCCATCGAGGCGGTGAAGCGGATCGATGTGCTGTTCGCGATCGAACGCGACATCAACGGCAAGCCGCCAGACCGACGCCTCGCCGTCCGCCAGCAGCGATCACGCCCGCTCGTCGAAGACCTCGAACGATGGCTTCGCGACGAGCGCCGAAAACTGTCGGCGAAGAACCCGCTCGCCAAGGCGATCAACTACAGCCTGAAACGATGGCCGGCGTTCACACGCTTCCTCGACGACGGCCGCATCTGCCTATCGAACAACGCCGCTGAGCGGGCGCTGCGCGGCATCGCCGTCGGCCGCCGCAACTGGACCTTCTGCGGCTCCGACCGTGGAGGTCAGCGCGCCGCCGTCATCCTGACGTTGGTCGAAACCGCCAAGCTCAACGGCGTCGACCCACGCGCCTACCTCGCTGACATCCTCGCCCGCATCGGCGATCATCCGGCCAAGCGCATCACCGAGCTCCTGCCGTGGAACTGGGATGCCCCGGCCACCGCGCAGGCAATGGCAGCCTGATCAAACCATCTCGCACCCAGGGCCTTCGCCGGATGGGTACGCATCAAGGAGATTTATGTAGCACCGCAGAACATGCGTTTAGAGTTTGTTGTGGTTTATTGTCACGTAGTTTTGTTGAATGTGAAGATGCAACCAGCAATAGGTGAAAGGGGGGTAA
>JBMOJG010000591.1:0-2755 GCA_049316925.1 Alsobacter sp.
CGAGCTGGTGGCGCGCATCGGCGACGCCTTCGCGACCGAGGGCGCCGACGCCTGGTTCGCGGCCGATCCGCGCCGCTTTCTGGAGGGCCTCGTCGACGACCCGTCCGCCTGGACGCCGGTGCACGACGTGCTCGACGTGTGGTTCGACTCCGGCTCGACCCACGCCTTCACGCTGGAGGACCCGCAGCACTTCCCCGGCCTCGCCGGCATCCACCGCGGCATCGACGGCGGCCGCGACACGGTGATGTATCTGGAGGGGTCCGACCAGCACCGCGGCTGGTTCCATTCCTCGCTGCTGGAGAGCTGCGGCACCCGCGGCCGGGCGCCCTACGACGTGGTGCTGACCCACGGCTTCGTCCTCGACGAGAAGGGCGAGAAGATGTCGAAGTCCAAGGGCAACGTGGTGGCGCCCCAGGACGTGATCCGCGACTCCGGCGCCGACATCCTGCGCCTTTGGGTGGCGGCCTCCGACTTCTCCGACGATCTGCGGATCGGCCCGGAGATCCTCAAGACCTTTGTCGAGACCTACCGCAAGCTGCGCAACACGCTGCGTTGGATGCTGGGTAGCCTGGCGCATTTTGAGGAGGCCGTGCCGCCGCCCACCGCCATGCCGGAACTCGAGCGGCTGATGCTGCACCGGCTGGCCGAACTCGACGGCGTGGTGCGCGAGGCCTATGCGGAGTTCGACTACAAGAAGGTGGTGTCGCAGCTCACCGGGTTCATGACCACGGACCTCTCGGCCTTCTACTTCGACCTCCGCAAGGACGTGCTCTATTGCGATCCGATCTCCTCGCCGACCCGCCGCGCCGCCCTGATGGTCATCGACGCCGCGTTCCGCCGCCTGGTGGTCTGGCTGGCGCCGATCCTGGTGTTCACCTCCGAGGAGGCCTGGTTGTCCCGGGCCCCGGACGCCAATGGCTCCGTTCATCTCGCGCTGTTTCCCGAAACGCCGGCCGCCTGGCGCGACGACGTTCTGGCGGAGCGCTGGGCGACGATCCGCCGGGTCCGCCGGGTTGTCACCGGCGCGCTCGAGATCGAGCGGGCCAGCAAGCGGATCGGCGCCTCGCTGGAGGCGGCGCCCGAGTTGTGGATCGCCGACGACGCGCTGCGCGGGCTGATTGCGTCGGTCGACATGGCCGAGGTCTGCATCACTTCGGGACTGCTGGTGATGCAGGGCGACGGTCCCGATGGTGCCTTCCGGCTCGAGGACGTTGCCGGGGTCGCTGTCGTGCCGCGCCGGGCCGAGGGCCGCAAATGCGCCAGGTCGTGGAAGATCTCCACCGAGGTCGGCAGCGATCCGGCCTATCCCGACGTGACGCCGCGCGATGCCGCGGCGCTGCGCGAATGGGACGCGCGATACGGGGCCGCATGAGCACGGTCGGTCACGGGGTGCGCCCGTGAGGCCGCCCGTCCTCGGTGCCGCCGTCGCGGCGCTCGTCTTTTTCGCCGACCAGGCGTCGAAGGCGTGGGTCCTCTACGTGCTGCGGCTGCCGGAGCGGCCGCCGCTGCGCGTCGGGCCGCTGTTCGAGCTCGTCATGGTGTGGAACCGCGGCATCTCCTATGGCCTGTTCCAGCAGGAGCAGGAGTGGGGCCGCTGGGGGCTCGTGGCGTTCTCGATCGTGGCGGCGATCGGGCTGTCGGTCTGGCTCGCCCGCGGCACCGGCACGGTGCTGGCGGTCGCGCTGGGCCTGCTGATCGGCGGTGCGCTGGGCAATGCCGTCGATCGGGCGCTCTATGGCGCCGTCGCCGACTTTGTCCTGCTGCACTGGATTCCGGTCTTTCCCTACGTCTTCAACGTCGCCGATTCCGCAATCGTTGCGGGTGTCGCGTTAATTCTGTATGACACGGTCTTTGTCGAGGGGCGTCGGTCCGAACGTCCGCCGCCAGCAAACGGCGGGGCCGGCCCGGGAACGAACGTCTGAAGCCGCCTCGAATTCGCCCCGAAGTCCGGGCACATGCCGTGTTACCGGGCAGGAACGCCCGCTTCCCAAGGATCGGATCGCATGGTCTCCAGAGCCTCCGCCGTCCTCCCTCTTGCCGCACTGGCAGTGCTGGCTTCGCTTGCCGCCACCGTGCCCGCGCGCGCCCAGTCCGAGACGCTCAACTCCTTCATGTCGATGCTGGGCCTCAAGGAAGATGACAAGCCCGAGATCGAGTACCGCGAGCGAGGCCCGCTCGTCGTGCCGCCGAAGATGGACCTGCGCCCGCCACAGCCGTCACCGGCCCGTGCCAACGCGGCCTGGCCGACTGATCCGGACGTTCTGAAGAAGCGCAAGGAAGCCGCGCAATCGAAAATCCCGCGCACGGAGACGCTGACCTACAAGCTCAACGAGGGCAAGCCGCTCTCCGTTGACGAGATGCGCGGAGGCCGTGTCGCTGGCGCTGGACTCAACACCGGACCGGCCAATCCGTATCAGGACGAGCTGCGCCGCGAGTTCTGGACAGGCGGCCCCGTCGGCGCCAAGGCTAAGCCGAATGCCGAGGCCAACCTGCTGGCCTCGCAGGAGCCGGACCGTCGCTTCCTGACCGATCCGCCGACCGGCTACCGTTCGCCCTCCGACAAGGCCTCGCGCAAGCTGCCGGGCCGCGGGATCGAGCCGAAGGTGAGCGACAACGAGGAAGCGAGCCCCTGGACCTTCAACAAGCAGCAGCAGCAGCGCCAGTAAGCTTCGCCGCCGATGCAGCACCGGGGGCCCTGTCGCAAGGCAGGGCCCCTGTCTATATGAGGGGGTCGGCTCGGTCACGGGGCCGCCCG
>JBMOJG010000592.1:0-2746 GCA_049316925.1 Alsobacter sp.
GATGGTCGCGCGACGGGCTGGCCGCGCCGGCGCGGGTCAGCGGACGGCCGGTGAGGAGCCGCCTGCCGTCGGCCTCGTACAGATAGGGCTGATCCTCCGGACCACGACCGTAAAGATTGTCGAGATCGAAGCGCGCCGTGCGCAGGTTGCGGCCTGGATGGCCGTCCGGCAGCGGATCGAAATGCTCGACCGGGTTCAGCGTCAGATCATGGTCGATGAACTGGCCCAGATAGGTGTAGCCGGCCGGGACACCGAAGTTTTCCTCGTCGTCCTGCTCGCTTTCGGGCGTGGCCGAGATCATCAGATGGCCGTTGGCGTCGCGCTGCGGCGTCTTGTCGGCGGTCTTCAGCGTCTCGGGCTCGGCCGACATGCCGATGAGGCCTTCGCCGTCGCCCAATGCGAGCCGGGCGAGGTCATTGGGATCGAACCGGGCAGGTGCCAGCGACGGGAACAGGCGGGTGTAGCCGGGGGCGGTCGGCAGGGCGGCGATGCCGGTTGCCTGCGCGGAACGCAGCAGGGCCGGCAGCGGCAGCGTCAGCGCGGCGGTTGAGAGGCCGGCGCGCAGCAGCGCGCGTCGGGAGAGGTTCACGGACATGGACGGTCTTCTCCGAAAGGGCAAAGAGCGAAGTCTGACGTGCAGCCCTGGTCAGGCAGCCAGCCCGCTCCGTCCAGGGCGGAACGGAGCGGGCGACCCGGCCGAATGGCGCGCGGCACGAACCTGGCCGCCGGGGCAGGGCAGCGGTTCCCCCGTGCAGGGCAGCCCGTGGGAACCTGTCCCATTTATTACGTGTGAAAATTACCCACGTCAACTGTTATGTGGGATTGATTCCCACACAATTCGATCTATGGTGTTGTCATGTCTGAAACACTTCCCCATGGCGGACCACCTCGGCTTGGCCCGGAATCGCTGCAGGCGCCCCTGGCGCGCCTGCTGCGGCCACTCGTTCGCCTTCTGATCAGGGCAGGCGTGACCTTCCCGGCGCTCGCCGATCTCCTGCGTGAGCTCTATGTCAACGTGGCCGAATATGACTTCGCTCTGCCGGGCAAGGAGCAGACCGACAGCCGTGTCAGTCTTCTCACGGGCATTCACCGCAAGGAGGTCCGCCGCCTGCGTGGAGCCGGTGCTCCGGTCAGCACCGTGCCGGCCTCGGTATCGCGCGGCAGCCTGATCATCGCGCGCTGGCTTGGCAGCCCCGCTTACCAGGACCCCGACGGTCGGCCGCTGCCCCTGCCGCGGCTGGCCGAGGATCCGGAGGCCCCCAGCTTCGAGCGCCTGGTCGAATCGGTGACCCGCGATGTCCGGGCCCGCGCGGTGCTGGACGAGTGGCTGGCGCAGGGTCTTGTCACCGTCGACGAGTCCCAGCGCGTGGTCCTGACGGCGGCCGCCTTCCTGCCCGCGGACGGTGGCGCACCGCTGGCCCACTATTTCGGCCGCAACCTGCACGATCATATTGCCGCGGCGGCAACCAATATTACCGAGGGGCCCCGCTTTTTTGAGCGCGCTGTTCATTATGACGGCCTGACGGAAGATCAGGCGCGTGACCTGGAAGCACTGGCCAGGGACCTCGCGACCGGAGCCTTGTCCCGCGCAAACACGAAAGCTCTGGAGGTCGTCGACGCGGCAGGCGCGCCGACGGGCTCCTGGCGCTGGACCTTCGGCGCCTATGTCTACCGTGAAGCGACGCCCCCCTCGCCGACGGACACGCCATGATCGAGCTTCGCCTGCTCAGGCATCTGGCCGTCGCCCTCGCGATGGCTCTCGTCGTCCCCGCCGAGGCCCAGCAAAGCGACCGTGGGATCGGCGGCACCGGCATGCCCTTAAGCCGCGGGGATGACCGCGGCATCGGCGGCACAGGCTATTTCGGCACCATCACCGCCTTTGGCAGCATCGTGGTCAACGGCGACCATGTGGGCCTGCCCGCCACGACGATCGTGGTGGTCGACGGCGTTCGCAGGACCACCGCGGCGCTGCGGGTCGGACAGGTGGTGCGCGTCGCCGCGCTTGGTGGCACCGGCCAGCGCCGCGCGGTACGCGTCGACGTGACGCGCGAGGTGGTGGGCCCGGTCGAGTCGGTGGCGGCCGATGGACAGTCCCTCGTCGTACTGGGCCAGACGGTCGTGCCGCCGCCCGGTCTGCGGCTTCCACGGCCGGGCACCCGCATTGCCGTGGACGGCCTTCGTCGGCCGGATGGGACCGTGGAGGCGTCGCTCATCAGCCCGGCCGCCGGTCCGGACCAGATCGCCGGAACGGTGGTCTATGGCGCCGACGGCCTGCCCATGATCGGCGCCGCGAAACTGGGGGGTGCTGGCCTTCGGAGTGGGCTCAACGGCCGGGTCGTGGCCCGCGGCAAGGCCGTGCCCGGCGGGCTCCGGGTCGAGCGGATCCAATCGGCGTCGCAGATAGGGCGGGTGCGGCAGGCCTCCGTCGAAGCCTTCGTGCTCCGCCGCTCCGACCGGCTCGACCTGGGTGGTGGCCTCGCTCCGCGCCTTGCGCCCGCAGCGGCCTCCATGCCTCTGCCACCCGAGGGTCGTCCCGTGCGCGCCGTCGTTGATCTTGTCGTCGAAAGGTCCGGCGCCTTGCGCGCCACCGGCGTGCGCCTGATTGAGCGGACTGGCGGCACCGGCGGTGGCGGCGCGGCACGCGGCCCGACCGGCGCCCCGCCGGGCGCAGCCGGACGCGGAGGCCCCGGTGGCCCGCCCGGTGGGGGACCTGGCGGAGGCCCCGGTAGTGGTCACGGTGGTGGTC
>JBMOJG010000593.1:0-2745 GCA_049316925.1 Alsobacter sp.
ATCCGGCCACCACCTCGTCCACCACGACGGTTGACGCCCGGCGCAACTGACACGGGCTGCTGGCCGGGATCCGTTTCGCTTCGGGACAACGCGTTAAGGCCTGCCGTGGCTGGCGGCGGGAAACTGCTGTGTTCCGCGCCAGCATTCTTTGAGGCCCAGCCTCAGTTTCCATCCCCTGCGACGTGATTCGTCGCCTTGGCGTTCCGGGTTGGGCCGGGGTGTTAATCGGCGGACTGCCGCTGCGGCACGTGGTTGAAGGATCTCGTTCATCCTTTCGGGACGGAGGCGCGGTCCACGCTCTGTTCCGATTCATCCGCCGGTCTTTCCGCCAGTGTCCCGCGCCGGGACGGCGCGTTAACGCGGTTCGCGATCGACGGCTCGAATGGCGCGGCTGTGGGGTGGCGCCGCGCAGGGCGCAGCCTCATGCCGCAGTGATTCGTGCAGGCTGTGTTCCGGCTTTCGTCCGGAGGTTAACGCCGGGCCGATCCCGAACCGGGACGACTGGTTAACGCCGTCGGCGCGGATGGTGCAGCCCCGGGGTGGCGCCACTCGAGGCTTATCCTCGTGCTGCAGTGATTCGTGCCGGCTGTGTTCCGGCTATCGTCCGGCGGTTAACGCAGGAGCAGTCCCGATGCGGGACGACAGGTTAACGCCGCCGCCGGAGCGGCCCTGCCCGGCCTCCGGCGCCCAAGGGCCAAACCAAGGGCTGTAGAGGGGCGGACCCTGATTCGGACATGGCGTGTTCACCGCCAGGCCACAGGTTAACGGCCGGTCGGGCGTGCGCTCCGACTGTGGGGTTTGAAGCTCTCCATCCCCGTCCCGCTCCGGGACGGTTGGATTAAGGATCTGTCGGCGGATTGCGCCCCTCACTCACCTAGCCCGTTCCGTCGAGCATGAGGCCCAGCAAGGCCTGCATCCGATTCGGGCATGGTCCGTTCCCGATCGGGTCAAATGGTTGACGCCGGGCGAGTCTTGGTCGGTGGCCGTGCAAGTCATGCGCGTCGCCGGGCGAGTCCCGTTTCGGCGCAGGTCGTTAACGTCCTGTTGAGGCCGAGTCGATCCGGCGCCGGGCCGAGTCGAGCCTGCTAGTGTCGCAAAAACTGACTCGACACAACCTGTAGGGGCGACGGGAATACGGTAGATCGCAGGTCTGTGATTCGGGCTTGATTCGTTCGGGACTCGTTCCGGATGATACCGAGGCTGGCCGAACAGTGGTCGCGCCACCTCCGGTTTTCCTCGCACGCGCGGCTCCCGCGCCCTATATCTGCGGGCGATGCTTCCCCGTTCCCTCCCGCCTTCCGTCCGGGCCCGCGGCGTTACCGCGGTGCTGGGCCCGACGAACACCGGCAAGACCCATCTGGCGATCGAGCGGATGCTCGGCCACGGCGCCGGGCTGATCGGCCTGCCGTTGCGGCTGCTGGCGCGCGAGGTCTACCAGCGCCTGGTCGACCGCAGCTCGGTCGACGCCGTCGCCCTCGTCACCGGCGAGGAGAAGATCAAGCCGCCCGGCGCGCGCTACTGGGTCGCCACCGTCGAGGCGATGCCGCGCGACCTCGATGTGCCGTTCGTGGCGATCGACGAGATCCAGCTCGCCGCCGACCGTGACCGCGGGCACGTCTTCACCGACAGGCTCTTGAACATGCGCGGCAGCGCCGAGACGCTGCTGATCGGCGCCTCGACGATGAAGCCGCTGATCGAGCAGCTCATCCCGGGCGTGCATGTGGTCACGCGTCCGCGGCTGTCGCAGCTGAGCTTCGGCGGCGAAAAGAAGATCACGCGGCTGCCGCCGCGCTCGGCCATCGTCGCCTTCTCGGCCGAGGAGGTCTACGCGATCGCCGAGCTGATCCGGCGCCAGCGCGGCGGCGCGGCGGTTGTGCTGGGGGCCCTGTCGCCGCGCACCCGCAACGCCCAGGTGGCGATGTACCAGTCGGGCGACGTCGATTTCCTCATCGCCACCGACGCGATCGGCATGGGCCTCAATCTTGACGTCAACCACGTCGCCTTCGCGGCGGACCGCAAGTTCGACGGCGCTATGCACCGCCGGCTGATCCCGGCGGAGTTCGGGCAGATTGCCGGCCGGGCGGGCCGGCATCTGCGTGACGGTTCTTTCGGCACCACCGGACGGTGCGATCCGTTCGAGCCCGAACTGGTGGAACTGCTCGAGGACCACAGGTTCGATCCCGTCCGCGTGCTGCAGTGGCGCAATCCGGACCTCGACTTCGCGTCGGTGGCGGCGCTGATGGCGTCGCTGGAGCGGACACCGACCGAACCCGGCCTGACGCGGGCGATTCCGGCCGACGACGTGGTGTCGCTCGACATCGTGGCGCGTGACGCCGAGCTTGCCGGCTACGCCATCGGTCGCGCTGCCGTCGAGCGGCTGTGGGACGTCTGCCAGGTCCCGGACTACCGCAAGGTGGCGCCGGCCGCCCACGCCGAGCTGGTGGCAACGATTTTCCGCCAGCTGATGCGCGACGGAGAGCTGTCCGAAGACTGGTTTGCGCGCCGCGTCGGCGAGGTCGACAGGAGCGATGGCGACATCGATACCCTGTCGGCGCGCATCGCCCAGGTGCGCACCTGGACGTTCGTGGCGAACCGTCCGGACTGGTTACGCGTTCCCGAGCATTGGCAGCGGGTCACCCGTCAGGTAGAGGACAGGCTGTCGGATGCGTTGCACGAGCGTCTGGCGCAGCGTTTCGTGGATCGCCGCACCAGCGTGCTGATGCGGCGGCTGAGAGAGAATGCGAT
>JBMOJG010000594.1:0-2745 GCA_049316925.1 Alsobacter sp.
CGTCTCGGCGTGAAGAAGTTCGGCGGGGAAGCCGTCATCCCCGGCAACATCATCGTGCGCCAGCGCGGCACCAAGATGCATCCCGGCGCCAATGTCGGCATCGGCAAAGACCATACGCTGTTCGCGATGTCGGCTGGGACCGTCGAGTTCCAGGACAAAGCCAACGGTCGCATTTTCGTGGCCGTACGAGCTCGCGAGGCGGCTGAATGACGGCGTAGGTCGAGGCGAAGGACCTCCGCCGGATCCCACGACCCGGCGGACCCAAGTCTCGGCAGAGCGACGTCTCTCAAGAGCCAAGGTCCGGAACTCCCCGAAAGGGGGCTTCGCTGGGGAGGTGGGATCCACCTCCCCTTCGTCGTTCCGGGGTCACGCGCAGGCGCCACCCCTTCATCCGGACCGGAGGCTCGGTCATGTTTCCCGAACTGACGCGCGACGACGTTTTTCGCCTTGAAACCGCCCGGCTCTGGCTGCGCTGGCCGCGCGCGGCCGATGCTCCGGCCATTGGCCGGATCGCGTCCAGCCAGGAGGTGGCCGAGATGACGGCCCGCATCCCCCATCCCTATCCGCCAGGGGCGGCCGAGGCCTTCGTCATCGATGCCCGAACCCGCAACGCCGGCGGGCAGGCGATCCACCTGGTGGCGGCACTCAACCGCGGCAGCCGCGCGGTCGTCGGCAGCGTCAGCGTGCAGGCCGGGCCCGGCGACGTGGCCGTGCTGGGCTACATGGTCGATCCGGCCTGGTGGGGCCGCGGCGTGGCCACCGAGGCGGTGCAGTCGCTGCTCGATGCGATGTTTGCGCTCGCCACGATCGGGGCGGTCACCGCCAATGTGCGGGTCATCAACCCGGCGTCGCGCCGCGTGCTGGTGAAGTGCGGCTTTGCCTATGAGGGCGCCGGCCTGGTCGACCAGCCGGCCCGGGGCGGGCCGCTGCCTGTCGAGCAGTTCCGCCTCGACCGCAAGGCCTGGCAGAGCCTCAGGGGCTGGAGCTCCGGTCGCGTTGTCCGCGCTCCCCGGGAGGGTGTGGCCGGCCATGCCGAAGGGACGCCGCCCCCCTGCGCGTGACCGTGCCGGGCCGGCGGGCGCAACCAATCGCCCGCCGCCGCAGGTCCGCGGCCGCCATGGCTGCGTAGAAGGCGCGGGGGAGCGTTTCCAGGAGCCCTGTTGCCATGCTGTATCTCCGCCTTGCTTTCGCCGCCGCTCTGTCCTTGCTGGCCGCGGTACCGACTTTCGCTGCCGCCCCTCCCCGGCCAAAGCTGGTGCTGGAGCAGTTCTTCCGCGGTCCGCTGTTCGCGACCGGGACGTTCATCAACACCCGCGACGGCACCACCCGCGGCCTCAAGGTCCGCATGAACGGGCACTGGGATGGGCGGACGCTGACGCTGGTCGAGGATTTCGTCTATTCGGACGGTGAGCGCGACCGCAAGACCTGGCGGTTCACCAAGGTGGCGGAGGGCCGCTACACCGGCACCCGCGAGGACGTGCTGGGCACCGCCGACATCGTCCAGGACGGTGATGCCGTGCGCCTCACCTACACGGCGCGTGTCGCCGTCAAGGGCGGCGGCGCCTACGACATCCGCTTCAAGGACCTGCTGGTGCAGACCGACCGGCGCACGGTGCGCAACACCGCCGACCTCAGCTTCCTGTTCTTCGACGTTGGCAAGGTCGACCTGACGATCCGCCGCGCGCACTGAGCCTGCCGCGGCCGGGCAGGCGGATTTTCGCGCGGGGGTAACAACTCGGCGCGAAAATGCGGTAGAGCTTCGCCCATGAAATTTCTCGATCAGGCCAAGATCTATATTCGCTCCGGCAATGGCGGCAACGGCTCCGTCTCGTTCCGGCGCGAGAAGTTCATCGAGTTTGGCGGGCCCGACGGCGGCGACGGCGGCCGCGGCGGCGACGTCGTCGTCGAGTGCGTCGAGGGGCTGAACACGCTCATCGACTACCGCTACCAGCAGCACTTCAAGGCCCAGTCCGGAACGCCCGGCATGGGCAAGAACCGCGCTGGCGGCCGTGGCAGCGACGTGGTGCTGAAGGTGCCCAAGGGCACGCAGGTGTTCGACGAGGACGGCGAGACGCTGATCGCCGACCTCACCGCCGTGGGCGAGCGGTTCATCCTCTCCAAGGGCGGCAATGGCGGCTTCGGCAATGCCTATTTCACCACTTCGGTGAACCGCGCGCCGCGCCGCGCCAATCCGGGCCTGGAGGGTGAGGAGCGCTGGATCTGGCTGAAGCTCAAGCTGATCGCCGATGCCGGCCTTGTCGGGCTGCCCAATGCCGGCAAGTCGACCTTCCTCGCCACCGTCACGGCGGCGCGCCCGAAGATCGCCGACTACCCGTTCACCACCCTGCATCCGGGCCTTGGCGTCGTGCGCGTCGATGGCCGTGAATTCGTGCTCGCCGACATTCCCGGCCTCATCGAGGGCGCTCATGCGGGGCTCGGCCTCGGCGATCGCTTCCTCGGCCACATCGAGCGCTGCCGCGTCCTGCTGCATCTGGTCGACGGCACCGGCGAGCATGCCGGAAAGGCCTACAAGGTCGTACGCGCCGAACTCGACGCCTATGGGCACGGCCTTGCCGAGAAGGCCGAGATCGTCGCCCTGACCAAGACCGACGCACTCGACCCCGAAACCCTGAAGCAGCAGAGGATGCGGCTGAAGCGCGCCGCCAAGCGCGAGCCGCTGCTGCTGTCGGCGGCCAGCGGCCAGGGTGTCGAGGCCGGGCTGCGTGCGCTCCTCGCCGTGATCGA
>JBMOJG010000595.1:0-2734 GCA_049316925.1 Alsobacter sp.
GGTCTGGATCTCGACCCTGCCGCCGGTCTTCTCCTTCACCTCCTTGGCGGCACGCTCAGCGCTTATCGGCGAGGGGTGCGTGGGCGCCTGGCTGTCGCCCCAGCGCAGCACCGCGGCCTGGGCACGGGCGCCGATGGCGGGCAGGAACACGCCGGCGGCAGCGGCGCCGGCCATGAAGGTGCGCTTCGTCAGTCTCGTCATCGTTTCCTCCGTCGTTGCTGGCGTCCTCATGCGGGGCGCCTTGGCAGGGTTGAGCTCAGGTCGGATCCGGTGGCAGCGGCCGGAGTCGGCACGGTCGTTGCGATGGAGTACGCGGCACCCCTCTCGTCACCTAGACCGCCAGCGCGCGGGTGCGCGCATTGGCAATGTGCTCGGCCAGGGCGGCCGTGGCACGGGCGGGATCACGGGTCTCCAGCGCCTCGACGATGCGCAGGTGCTCCTGCATCACGGGCACGAGCAGGTCGTCGCGCAGGCGGGTCCGCTCCTGCCGGATCAGCCGGATCTTGATGGCGTTCACCCGATAGGCATTGGAGATGATGTCGTTGCCGAGCGCATCCACGATGGTGTCATGCAGCCGCCAGTCGACCGCCTGGGCGTCGACGATCAAGGCCGGCGTGATCCCGACGGCGGCGCGGGCCAGAATGTCCTCGTGCTCGTGCCGCAATCGGGCAATTTCGGAGTCCGACGCATCGACGACGAAAACGGCCGCGGCCTCCTTTTCCAGCATCAGGCGGAACTGGAACGCGTCGCGGATCAGCGGCAGGTCGACATGGGCGACCTGCATGCCGCGCTGCGGCACGGTGCGGATCAGCCCCTCCGCCTCGAGCCGCGGGATCAGCTCGCGGATCGCCCCCAGCGTCAGGCCTGTCAACTCGACGAGTTCGCGCTGGGAGACAAACTGGCCAGGCCGGATGTCGCGTGCCAGCAGATGCTGGGTAAACGCATCATAGGCGCGCTCACGCAGCTTCGGGGGCTCGCGGTCCTCCGCCGGGCGTTCGTTCATCGCGCTCCCTCAGGCGGCCTTGATGCCGATGATGCGGTCCACGGTGGTGGCGAGCGCGCGGGCCTGTGCCTCGTCGATCGCCAGCAGCGGCGGCCGCATGGTGCGCCAGGCCGGATCGGAATGGCGGTGCGCGACCATCGCCTTGACGGCGGGGATCACCGGCATCTCGCACAGCGTGTTGACGATGGCGTCGACGCGCGGATCGTCGCGTCCGTCCACGGCCAGGTGCCTGACGAGGTCGGGAGCAAAATTGGCGAGCCCGCAGATGGTGCCCTGCGCGCCCGCCCGCACCGCCTTGGCGAGCTGACGCTCGTCGCCGACGAGAATGGCGAGATCGCCGTGCCGGTCCAGCAGCGCCTGGGTGTTGGCGTAGTCGCCGGACGAATCCTTGACGCCCGTGATGACGCCGGGGAAAGCCTCCCGCAACCGGCCGATCAGCGCCGGGCTGATGCCGACCGCCGTCATCGAGGGGATATGGTAGAGGATGATGTCGCGCGCCTGGGGTCCGAGGCTCTCGATGTGACGTGCGAACCAGGCGAACAATCCCTCGTCGTCGACCCCCTTGAAGTAGAACGGCGGGGCCAGCAGCAGCGCCCGGCAGCCGTGCGCATAGCCGATGCGCGCCTGCTCGAGCGCGTCGTCCTGCGACACGGCGGCGACGCCGGCAATCACCTGGCGGGCAGGCTCGAAGCCGGCTCCGACCAGCGCCCCCAGCACGGCGTGGCGATCGCCGGCCGCGATGGCGGCGCCCTCGCCGGTCGTGCCGAACACCGTCACCGAGTCGCAGCCCTGCGAAACGCACCACCGCGCATGCGCCGTAAGGCGATGCAGATCGATGGTGCCCGAGGCGGTGAAGGGTGTCGACAGAGCGACGGACAGGCCGAATCGGCCGGAAGCGTGAGTCACGAGAGGGTCTCCCTGATGATCCGTCGGACAGTGCGTCCCGACTGACATGTTAGTTCTGCGCAAAGTGGACGCAAGCGATTTTGATGCCCTGGCGGCTCAACCGTCCTTCAGTCCGCCGGCCGAAAGTCCAGCCACGATCTGGCGTTGTGCGACAACGGTCAGGAGCAGCACCGGCAGGGTGACAAGCAGCGCCGCCGCGGCCAGAGGTCCCCACGACACCTGCTCGAAGGTGAGTACGTTGTAGATCGCGGACGGCAGCGTCCGGGTCGACTTGCCGCCCAGCACCACCGAGAAGATGAAGTTGTTCCACGAGAAGATGAAGGCGAGGATGCCGCCGACGACGATGCCGGGCTTGGCCAGCGGCAACGCGATGTGGCGAAAGCTCTGCCAGGGCGAGCAGCCGTCGACGAGGGCGGCGTCCTCCAGCTCCTGCGGCACGTTCTCGAAATAGCCGATCATGATCCAGACGATGATCGGGATGGTGATGACCAGATGGGTGATCAGCAGGGCCGGAATGGTGCCGACAAGGCCGAGCCACTGGAACGCCATGAACAGCGGGATCAGGTAGGACAGCGCCGGCGTCATCCGGGCGATGAGGATCAGCACCGCAAACTTGGCGGATTTGGAGCGCGCGATGCCGTAGCCGGCGGGCACGCCGAGCACAAGGCCGACGAGCACGGCACCGCCTGTGACCAGGATCGAATTCCACAAATAGAGCAGGAAGTTGTTGCGGGCAAAGACCTCGACATAGTTGGCCAGCGTCGGCGGGCTGGGGATGAAGACCGGCGGCCAGGCGGTGTTGTCGACCTCGTTCTTCAGCGACAG
>JBMOJG010000596.1:0-2732 GCA_049316925.1 Alsobacter sp.
CGGCGGCAACGGCGGCGATCGTTTCCGAGATGTTAACGATATTGCCCTACCGTCCACAATGCGGGGTCCCGGGTTGCGCGTCCGTTCGTGACGACCGACGCCCGCCATTGCGAGCCGAGAGATGGAATTCTCGACATGAAGGTCGTCATTCTTGCCGGGGGCCTGGGGACGCGCCTCGCCGAGGAAACATCGGTCCGGCCGAAACCCATGGTCGAAATCGGTGGACGACCGATCATCTGGCATATCATGAAGATCTATTCCGCCGCAGGGTTCACCGATTTCATTATTTGCCTCGGTTACAAGGGCTATTACATCAAGGAATTCTTTTCGAATTATTTTTTGCATACGGCCGACGTGACGTTCGACATGCGCACCAACAGTATGACGGTGCATCGCGAGACAGCCGAGCCGTGGCGGGTGACGCTGGTCGACACCGGCGAGGCGACCCAGACGGGTGGGCGCATTCGGCGCATCGCTCCACATCTGGATGCGGACGAGCCCTTCGCGCTGACCTATGGCGACGGCGTCGCGGATATCGACATCAGGGCCGAGTTGGCGTTCCATCAGTCGCACGGGCGGCTCGCCACCGTCACGGCCGTGCGCCCGGCGCGCCGCTTCGGCACGATCGCGCTGGACGGCGACCGGGTCACGACCTTCGCGGAAAAGCCCGAGGACGAAGGCGGCTGGATCAGCGGCGGATTTTTCATCCTGTCGCCGCGCGTGCTGCCGCTGATTGCCGGCGACAGCACCGTGTGGGAGCGCGAGCCGCTGGAGACGCTGGCCCGCCAGGGCGAGCTGCGGGCCTATGTGCACCGCGGCTTCTGGCACCCGATGGACACGCTGCGTGACAAGACGTTCCTCGAGGAGGAATGGGCCGGGAGCCGCGCACCCTGGAGGATCTGGTGATCCACTCCGCCTTCTGGCTGAACCGGCGCGTCTTCCTCACCGGTCACACGGGCTTCAAGGGCTCGTGGCTGTCGCTGATGCTGTCTCGGCTGAATGCCGACACGACCGGCTTCGCGCTCGCCCCCGCCGACGGGCCCGGGCTTTATGACCTTGCGGGCGTGGGCTGGACGCTTACCGACATCCGAGGCGATATCCGCCAGCCCGACGCGCTGGCGGCGGCGATGGAGGCCGCCGCCCCCGAGATTGTCATTCACATGGCGGCGCAGCCGCTGGTGAAGGCCGGCTATGCCGATCCCGTCGGCACCTTCGCCACCAATGTGATGGGCACGGTCAACCTGCTGGACGCCGTCCGGCGGACGCCGAGCGTGCGCAGCGTTGTCATCGTCACCACCGACAAGTGCTATGCCGAGGCCGATGCACCGCAGGGCTATGGTGAGGGCGACCGGCTCGGCGGACGGGACCCCTACAGCGCCAGCAAGGCCTGCGCGGAACTGGTCAGCACCGCCTATCGGGACAGCTATTTCGGTGCCGGACGGCAGGTGACCGTGGCGACCGCCCGGGCCGGCAACGTCATCGGCGGCGGAGACTTTGCTGACGACAGGATCGTCCCGGATGCGGTCCGCGCCTTCGCCCGCGGCGAACCGCTGTCCGTGCGCAATCCCGGTGCGACGCGGCCCTGGCAGCACGTGCTCGATCCGCTCGTCGGCTACCTGATGCTGGCCGAGCGCGGCTATGCGGACCGCTCCCTCGGCGAAGGCTGGAACTTCGGTCCGCGTGAAACCGGCGTCCGCGACGTGGAGTCGCTGGTGACGCGCTTCATGGCCGAATGGGGGCCCGGCGCGCGCTGGGTTCCCGATCGCCGGCCCCACCCCCATGAAGCAGCCACGCTCCGCCTCGACAGCCGCAAGGCCTTCGACCGGCTGGGCTGGGAGCCGCTGCTCGACTTCGACGACACCGTCGCGTGGACGGCGCGCTGGTACGCGGCCTTTGCGGCCGGCGCCGCGGTCGACGGCATCACGCGCGACCAGGTCGACGCCTTCCTCGGCCAGCGGGTCCGCCTCACGTCACCGTTCCGCCCGGCGGAGGAGCCTGCGGCCGCACCACGCGACGCGTTCCGTCGGACTGCCTGACCGGGCAGCGCGCCGGCGTCATAGCTTGCTTACGACGTTTGATGACACCGGCGACTTGCCCGGCCATTCGCCTCGATACCCTTGCCGGCCTTTGCAGAAGTGAAACCCCTTGCTGCGATGGTCGAGCTGACGAATCGCGACGTGCTCCGACCAACCTGGGATTCCTGACATGACCGACATAGTGGCGGCGGAACGGCAAAGCGGCATCCCGAAGCCGCTGTTCATCTTCGAGCTCGCCAACAACCACATGGGCGATGTCGGGCACGGTTTGCGGATCATCTCGGAGTTCGCGGCCCTGTCGAAGGACATGCCGTTCTCGTTCGCCTTCAAGCTGCAGTTTCGCGAGCTCGACACGTTCATCCACCCGGCCTTCCAGGACCGGATGGACATCAAGTACATCAAGCGCTTCTCGGAGACCCGGCTGACGCGCGCGCAGACCCGCCAGCTTGTCGACGCGATCAAGGCGAACGGCTTTCTGGCCATGTGCACGCCGTTTGACGAGGCCTCGGTCGACCGCATCGTCGAGGACGGTTTCGACATCCTCAAGATCGCGAGCTGCTCGTTCACCGACTGGCCGCTGCTCGAAAAAATCGTCGCCACAAGCCTGCCGATCGTCGGCTCGACGGCGGGGATCGAGCTCGGCGACATGGACAATGTCGTCACCTTCATGAAGCACCGCGCCAAGGACTTCGCGCT
>JBMOJG010000597.1:0-2726 GCA_049316925.1 Alsobacter sp.
CGATGGCGCGGGCTTCATCGTCGGAAAATCCCCGGGCGATCCGGTCCATCACGGTGGCGGCACGCCGGCCCTCGCGGAACTCCCGCATGGCTTCGGCGACGTCGTCGGGCGTTCGCCCCTGCAGGACAGGCACGGGGCCTGACGCCCCGTGACACCCCGAGCAGGTGCTGGCGCCCGGCGGCAGGGCGCCGGCAGCCATGGCGGAGCCCGCCATGGCCACAAGCAGGACCGCCGCGACCACAGGGGCGACGCGGCGGTTCATGGTCAGACCGGCTTCAGGTCGACGCCGCTGATCGGGCCGCCGCGGACGCGTTTGCCGGTGGCCGCCGCGATGGCGTTCAGCACCGCCGGGGCGGCGACGAAGATGGTCGGCTCGCCGACGCCTCCCCAGAAGCCGCCCGACGGCATGACGATGGCCTCGACCTTGGGCATCTCATCCATGAGCAGGACCGGATAGGTGTCGAAGTTCTCCTGCTCGACCCGTCCGTCCTTGATGGTGATCTTGCCGTGCAGCAGGGCGCTGAGGCCGTAGGCAAAGCTGCCTTCGACCTGCGCGGCGATCTGCTGGGGATTGACGGCGTGGCCGCTGTCGGTGGCGGCGACGATGCGCAGGATCTTCAGCTTGCCGTTCTTCTCCACCTTCACCTCGGCGCACGAGGCGACGTAGCTGCCATAGCCCATGTGCTGGCACAGGCCGCGATGGACACCCTCGGGCGCCGGAGTGCCCCAGCCGCCCTGCTTGGCCGCCGCGTTGAGGACGGCGAGGTGGCGCGGGCTGTTGGCGAGCATCTGCTGTCGGAAGGCCAGCGCGTCCTTGCCGGCCGCCTTGGCGCACTCGTCGATGAAGCTCTCCAGGTAGAGGGCGTTCTGGTTGTTGTTGACGCCACGCCAGAAGCCAGGCGGGACGTGGGTGTTGCGCATGGCGTGGTCGATCAGCAGGTTGGGGATGGCGTAGCCGAGCACGCCCTCCGTGCCGCTGGGGTTGAGGCCCTGGAACGCAGCGGGATCGCGGCCGTTCTGCAGGCCCTGCGGGTTCACCGAGGCCAGGATCGACTGGCCGGAGAGCCGCATGTGCAGGCCGACAAGGTTGCCGTCCTTGTCCAGCGCGCCGACCATCCTGCACATGGTGACGGGATGGTAGCGGCCGTGGAGCATGTCCTCCTCGCGCGACCAGATCAGCTTCACCGGGGTCCCCGGCATCTGCTTGGCGATGTTCACCGCCTGGCGCACGAAGTCGCTCATGCCGCGCCGGCCGAAACCGCCGCCGAGGATGACGCGATGCACCTCGCACTTGGCGAGGGGGAGGCCGGCGGCGTCCGCCGTGGTGGCGAGAGCCGCCTCGCCGTTCTGCGTCGCGGTCCAGACCTCGCACCTGTCGGCGGTCCAAAGCGCCGTGGCGTTCATCGGCTCCATGGTGACGTGGTGCTGGTAGGGGAAGCTGTAGGTCGCCTCCACCACCTTGGCGGCGCCGGCGATGGCGGCCTTGATGTCACCGGCCTGGTTGCCGACGAAGGCCTGCTCGGCCGTGAGGCCCTCGGTGAGCATGACCGCGATCGTGTCGCTGCTGACCTTGGCGTTCGGGCCCTCGTCCCAGACGATCGGGAGCGCGTCCAGCGCGGTCTTGGCCTGCCACCAGGTGTCGGCGACCACCGCGACGGCGGTGTCGCCCACCGGCACGACCTTGCGCACACCCCTCATGCCCGCGACCTTGGCGGCGTCGAAGCTTCTCACCTTGCCGCCGAAGACCGGGCAATCCCGGATCGCGGCGTTGAGCATGCCGGGCACCTTCACGTCGATGGAGTAGATGAGGCTGCCGTCCAGCTTCTCCTTCGTGTCCAGCCGCTTCACCGGCTTGCCGGCGATGGTCCAGTCCTTCGGGTCCTTCAGCGGGATGTCCTTGGGCGGCTCCACCTTGGCGGCCGCATCAGCGAGCTTGCCGTAGCTGAGGCTGCGGCCGGAGCCCGCATGGGTGACCATGCCGCTGGCGGCCTTGCACTCGTTGGCGGGCACGCCCCACTGGGTGGCCGCGGCCTGCACCAGCATCATCCGCGCCGCGGCGCCGCCCTTGCGGACATAGTCATGGCTGTCGCGGATGCCGCGGCTACCGCCGGTGGCGAAGTTCCCCCAAACGCGGTTGCGCAGCACGTTCTGGTTGGGGCTGGCAAACTCGGTGGTCACCTTGGACCAGTCGGCCTCGAGCTCCTCGGCGACGAGCTGGGCGAGGCCGGTCAGCGTGCCCTGGCCCATTTCGGCGCGGGCGATGCGGACCACGACAGTGTCGTCCGGCTTGATGACCACCCAGGCGTTGATCTCGGGCGTCGCGTCAGCGGCGGCGGAGGCAAACGGCACGTGGAAGCCGAGCGAAAAACCTGCGGTGGCGGCGGCGGAGCCGACCAGGAAGCCGCGGCGGGAGGTGTCGATCGTTGTCATGGTGCCCTCCCTCAACCGCGCTTCACGTCGCCGGCGGCGAGCTGGATGGCGGCCTTGATGCGATTGTAGGTGCCGCAGCGGCAGATGTTGGTCATGCCGGCGATGATCTCGTCCTCGGTCGGCTTCGGCGACGCCGCGATCAGCGCGGCCGCAGCCATCAGCTGGCCGGACTGGCAGTAGCCGCACTGCGGCACGTCAAGCTCGAGCCACGCCTTCTGCAGCGGATGCGTCAGGTTGGGCGACAGGCCCTCGATGGTGACGATCTTCTGGTCGGCCTTGACCTCGCGCACCGGCAG
>JBMOJG010000598.1:0-2722 GCA_049316925.1 Alsobacter sp.
CAGAAGGTAAAGACCAGGAGCCCTGGTGTAGATCCATCTGCGACTGACTTCTGAGACGTCCCAGACGAGTGCCGACGAGGCAGCATGGTCCAAACGGAGGGCTTCCATCCAGTCCGGCATCTCCCGCAACTTGCAGACGACGTTTGCGTCAGTCGCGAACGTCGTAATGAAAGACCTTGGAGATCACCTGCCAGCGTCCTTCCACGTGGATGAGCGTCAGCAGATCGATGAAGTCCCTGGGCGGGATCGAGCACTGCAGCCGGGCATGGGCGGTGACCGGGCCGATGAGCTCGATCGACAGCACGCGGTCGGTGCGCGGCAGCCTGCTGGCCGCCGGAGCAGGGCGCGCGTCGACTACAGGGAAGTACTCGTCCATGCGCCAAACGATGGGCTTGTCACCGACCGCTGTGGCATACAGCGCATCCGGATGGAAGACCTGCGCCAGGCGAGTCGTGTCGCTGTGATACAA
The DNA here is from genome assembly GCA_049316925.1 of Alsobacter sp. Lineage (GTDB taxonomy): Bacteria > Pseudomonadota > Alphaproteobacteria > Rhizobiales > Beijerinckiaceae > Alsobacter. The sequence continues at coordinate 470 of JBMOJG010000598.1, forward strand.
ACCGTCGAAGTACAACTGCAACACCGAATGGATGGCGTCGAACTCGGTAGGGCTGCTCATGGGCCGGTCCCCCGCTTGGCGCGCTCGCGCAGCACGGCGACGGTCTCGCCGGCGATGCCCCAGTGATCGGTCTCGACCTCCTCGATGACCACGAAGGTGGTGGCAGGGTCCTTGTCGAGCACACGCACCAGGAGATCGGTGGCGCCGCGAATGAGCTGGGCCTTCTGATCACGTGTCGCGCCTTCGCGCGTGATCTGGATCTTGACGTAGGGCATGGCGAGCTCCTCAGGCGATCAGGCCTTCGGCCTTCATCGCGGCCTGCACCGCGGGTCGGGCCGACACGCGCGCCATGAAAGCGCCGATGTGCTTGAGATCCGAAAGATCGATCTGCACAAACTTAGCCCAGCCGAGCACGGTGAAGAGGTAGGCGTCAGCCGCAGTGAAGGTCTCGCCGGTGAGATAGCTCTTGCCCTCAAGCTGGCCGTCGAGCCAGGTCAGCTTCTTGCGCAGCACAGCGGCCAGCGCCTTCTTCGCCGTGGCGTCCACGTCGTTCTGGAAGAGCGGGGTGAATGACTTGTGGATCTCGGAGGTGATGTAGTTCTGCCACTCCATCACGCGGTAGCGTGCCAGGCTGCCGGCCTCCGGCATCAGCGTGCGCGCGTCGGCTCGGTCGGCAATGTACTGCGCGATCACGGGGCCTTCACACAGGTGGGTGCCGTCGCCGAGTTGGATCAGCGGGACCTGGCCCCTGGGGTTGATGGTGTAGTAGTCGACGCCGCCGGCGGTGAGGTGCCTGACGGTGTCGACCTTCTCAAGGGTGAAGGCCGTGCCGGTTTCGCGCAGCAGGATGTGCGGGGCGAGCGAGCAGGCGCCCGGTGTGAAGTAGAGCTTGAGAGGGGTTGGCATCGAAAGAACTCCTTGGCGGAAGTGGAGATGCGCTGACTGTATTGGCGACGCGATCGAAAATAAACATGTCATCATTCAATTCACTTTTTACATGGAGATCGCCAATGAGCCGCCAGTTCCAGGACCTGCGCCTGGGCAGCATCGAGTTGTTCTGTCTCACCGCGCAGCACTTGAGCTTCACAGCAGCAGCGAAGTCCGCGGGTCTCACGGCAGCAGCCGTTAGCCGTTCGGTGACGCGGTTGGAGGAGCGCCTAGGGGTACGCCTCTTGATGAGGACCACACGCCAAGTGCGCTTGACCGACGTCGGCCAGCGCTACTACGACCAATGCGGCCAGGCACTCGGACAGTTGAGTGAAGCCGAGCGCGAGGCCATGGGCCAGCAGTTGAAGCCCTCAGGGCTGGTGCGTATGAGCCTGCCCACGTCCTATGGCCACTACCGCGTGCTGCCTTTGCTGCCGGACTTTGTACGGCGTTATCCAGATATCGAGATCGAGACTCAATTGACCAATCGCAACGTGGACTTCACCGATGAAGGCTTCGATCTCGCGGTGCGCGGCCGTGTGCTGCCCGACTCCGGCCTGATGGCGCGTAAACTCGAAGACGCGCCGTTGCTGATCGTTGGAGCGCCCAGCTACCTCAATCACCATCGTCCGCCGCGCACCGCAGATGACTTGGCACGGCACGAGTGCATCCAGTTCGTGCTGCCCAGCAGCGGCCAGGTGGTGCCTTGGCTGGTGCAGAGCGAGGGACACACGATCGAGCTGTCGACGCCGGGTCGGCTGCGCTGCGCCGAAGACATCCTCGCGCCGATCACGTTGGCGCGTGCCGGGGCGGGTTTGGTGCAGACCTACCGCTTCCTGGTCGAGGACGACCTGCGCGACGGGCGCCTGATTGAGGTGCTGGCCGATCACGCCGGAGCGTCACGGCCGTTCTCGCTCCTGTATCCCGGCAACCGTCACATGCCACTGCGCGTGCGCACCATGATCGATTTTCTGGTTGACTCCCTCGGCCCTGGGCCGCAACGCTCGCGTTGACCTGACCTTTGGCTAGGTCACAGCAGAGGTCTCGCACGAAGTGGTCGAGAAGGCTGCTGAAGAACCAACCGAGCAGCGGGATTATGGCCCAACGGCATTGAGGACCAAACCCCAAGGGCCATCCCCTGCGGCTGGTTCGGCGGCTTGCCTATGTCTTCCTGAAAAGGGGCATCGATCCTGGCCATGATCCGCAGCCGCCCGAGCTGCTGGCGCAGTTCCGTCTCCTTGATCTGGCTCTCGTCCTTGTCCGTGGAATTCTTGCCTCTGGTGAACAGCTCGCTGGCACCACCGAGCAGCTGCCGCTCCCACTAGG
>JBMOJG010000599.1:0-2721 GCA_049316925.1 Alsobacter sp.
CGCTCGAGGAGGCGCTCGATCCGTTGTGCGCCTTCACCGGCGAGGTCGGCCTGCTTGGCGTCAAGGCATTCATGTTCCATGAGGGCGGCGATCCGGTGGCCGAGCGTGGCTTCCGCGAGATCGCGCGCCTCACCGGCGGGGCTTATGCGCGCTTCGATGCGGCGGCCGGTGCCCAGCTCTCGGCGCTGCTGCGGGCGGCGGCGGCCTATGCGGCTGGCGGGAGGGCTGCGCTGACCCGGCTGGCCGACGCGGGGGATGGCGGCGCCAGGCTGTTGGTCGGCCAGATGCAGCAGGGGGCCCGGTGAGCCTGATCCTCGGTGTCGCGGCGCTGGCCCTGTTCCTGTGGCTGGCCCGCAGTTACGTCAAGGCCAGTCCGGCCTTGCTGGCGCGCTACGGCAAGCAGGCCGGCGGCGTTGCCGCGCTTGGCGTGGCGGCCTTCCTGGCCGTGCGGGGCCGGATCGATATTGCCATGCCGCTCGGCTTCTTCGGTGCGGCCCTGCTGGGCCTGCAGGGTTTCGGTGTCCCGGGCTGGGCGCAGCGCACCTCGACCACGCCTGGCGCGCAGTCGCGCGTCCGGTCGGCCACCATCGAGATGGTGATGGATCACGACACCGGTGGGCTGAGCGGACGCGTCCTGGCCGGCCCGCTGGAGGGGAGCAGCCTGGACGACCTCGACGAGGCGGCGCTTGCCTCGCTGGCGACGCTGTGCCGTCAGGCAGACCCTGATGGATTGCGCCTGCTAGAGGCTTATCTCGACCGCCGGTTTCCCGGACGGCGTGAAACAGCACAGGAGGATCCGCACCCGGGGCCGTCGCCGCGCGCGCCAGCGGGCGCGATGACGGAACAGGAGGCCTACGAGGTCCTGGGCCTTCCGACGGGGGCGGGGGAGGACGAAGTCCGCCGCGCGCACCGCGCTCTCATGAAGAAACTGCATCCCGACCAGGGGGGATCGACGTATCTCGCCACCCGGGTGAACCAGGCCAAGGACGTCCTCTTGAACCGGCATCGCTAATACTCCACGCGCGTTCCGGACGCTTCTGCCTACTCTGCGCCTCGAAAGAGGCCGCCCCCTGCGGGCGTCGCGCGCCTGTTCCGGCGCGTCTGTCGTCTTGGGGCGCCGCGAGGCGCCTTTGATTTATCTGCGCAGACCGGGCAATGCCCGGCCGCGGGTTCATCCGCGGATGGCGAAACAGGCGAAGCCGCTGCGCTTGAGGGCCTTGCAGGCCGTCTGGGCGTCGTCCTCGTCGAAGCCCGAGAAGCGGGCCCGATACAGCGTCGAGCCGCCCTTGTTGACCTTCTCGGTGAAGGCCGATGCATGCGCCAGGGTGCTCCGACCCTGTGACTTGGCGCGCTGCAGGATTTCCTTGGCCTTGGCCTCGTCGTCGGTAGCACCGAGCTGGATGACCCAGCCGGAGATCGGCGAACGCGGTTCCGTCTTGGGTTCGGCTTTTGGCTCGGCCTTGGCCTCCGGGCGGGGCTCAAGCTTGGCGACCCGCGTTTCGGTCTTCTCGGGACGAAGGGCTTCGGGGCGGGCTGGCGGCGCCGGACGTGCAGGCTCGGCCTTTTGCGCCTCAGGCTTGGACGACGCACCGCTAACCCAGCGCATCCCGGAGGATGGCGTCGCGGTGGAGGCGCCGGATGCCGACGCGACGACGGGGCGTGCGGCGGCGATGTCAATCACCGGACGGCCTACGGCGGCACGGGGCGTGACTGCGGCGGTGGTGGCAGGCACGTCGTCGTCGGCGCTGGCGACGCGGACCGGACGGGCCGGTGCCTCGGCCACAGCGCTACCCTCGCCAACCGCCGGGGCGGTGCGGGCACCCGCGTAGGCGCGATTAAGATTCGTATTCAAGAGTGCGGCCATCTGCCTGTCACGGGCCGCACCGGTGCGCCCGCCGAGCACGACTGCGACGACATGGCGGCCGTCGGCCTTGACGCTGGACAAGAGGTTGAACCCCGACATCCGGGTGAACCCGGTCTTGATGCCGTCCATGCCTTCGACCCGGCCAAGCAGGCGGTTGTGGTTGCGGTGCCAGGCGCCGCCATAGCTGAAGCCAGCCAGTGCGAAATAAGGATAGTAGCGCGGGAAGCGGTCCTGGATGGCACGGCCGAGGATGATCAGGTCGCGGGCGGTCGTCACCTGGCCGGCGTCGGGCAGTCCGGAGGCGTTGCGATAGACCGTGCGGGTCATGCCGAGTTGACGCGCCTTGCGGGTCATCATCTCGGCGAAGGCCTCTTCCGACCCGCTGATGTTCTCGGCGACCGCGGTGGCGACGTCGTTGGCGGACTTCGTGACCAGCGCCTTGATGGCGTCTTCGACGGCGATCGTCTCGCCGGCCTCAACGCCGAGCTTCGACGGTGCCATGCTCTGGGCGCGGGTCGAGACACGCAGCGGTGAATCCAGGCGGTAGCGTCCACGTTCGAGCTGCTCGAACAGCATGTAGAGCGTCATCACCTTGGTGACGGAGGCGGGATGGCGCAGCGCATCCTCGTTCTCGGCGTGGAGCGTTCGCCCGGTCTTGGCATCGACCACCATGGCCGCATAGGGCGGATTGTAGCCGCTGCTGCGCTTGATGGACTTGCGCCGGGCTTCCGCCGGGGCCACGGCCGCTGCCAGAGCGGCGGCGGCGACGAGGATGGTTGCAAACGTCCGAAGACGCCCACGCATTACGCTGACCGAACCCATTGACGTCCCCGATGACACGCAAAACCGGCTCGTCC
>JBMOJG010000600.1:0-2717 GCA_049316925.1 Alsobacter sp.
GGGCGTCAGCACCACGGCGCGGCCCTCCTGGCCGGCGACGAGGCCGGCGATCCTGTCGGCCGCACCGGCGAAGCTGGTCAGCGCGTCGGCGTCGAGCACGGTGGCGCATCCCGCCGCAAGCGCGGCCGCTACTATGTCGCGTGTGACCGAACCGACGCCAAGGGCCGGCCCCAGCACGGCCGCCGTATGCCGCCGGTCGGCCAGCAGCCCGGCCAGACCGGCCGCACCGTCCGATCGCCGGACCATCACGGCGTCGAGGGCGCCGGCATGAACGGCGAGCGCCTCGCCGGGGCTGGCCACCGTGACCAGGCCGGCACCGGCGCGCAGCGCGGACCGGGCGGCAAGACGCGCCGCGCCGGTGCCTTCGAGCCCACCGGACACGACCACGGCATGGCCGCGGCCATATTTGTGGCCGAGCGTCGCGGGAGGCCGCAGATCGGCCTTCCAGAGCGACGGGCCGTTACGCCAGGTCCGCGGCGCGACGGTCTCCAGCACGCCGGCGCCGATGCCGATATCGGCAAGCCGGACGGGTCCACACTGGCTCCGGCCCGGCTGCAGCAGATGGCCGGGCTTGAGGCGAAAGAAGGTCACCGTCTCGGTAGCGCGGATGGCGACGCCCCGCACCTGCCCGGTCTCGCCATCAACGCCGGACGGGATGTCGACCGCAATGACGGGGCGGCCGGACGTGTTGATGCGGGAGACGAGAGCGGCGGCATCACCCGCGACATCGCGCGACAGTCCGGCGCCGAAGAGCGCATCGACGATCACGTCGGCGTCGCGCGGGTGGGCCTCGTCTGACGACAGCAACAGGCCTGGCCAGCGCGCTGCCGCAGCCGCGGCATCGCCGGTCAGGGCCGAGGCGTTGCCGAGCAGACCGACACGGACGCGGTAACCGCGCTGGGCGAGGATCCGGGCCGCCACGAAACCGTCGCCGCCATTGTTGCCCGGACCGGCCATGACCAGCACGGCGGCACCGGTCGGCCGCGTTCGCGACACGGCATCGGCCACGGCCGCACCCGCGCGGTCCATGAGGGCCAGTCCGGTGGTGCCGGCCGCGATGGTCAGCCGGTCGACCATCGCCATTTCGGCAGGTGTCAGGACTTCGGTGGCGTCCATCGCGCAAATTCCGCTCGATTATTGCCCATTTGCATATTTTATGTGCGTTTTTGGCTCAAGCTTCAGGCATGATCCAGCAGCTCGCCGGATGTTCGCAGACTTCGCAGGCCAAGATCACGATAGCGATCCGCCAAGCGCGATGCTAAGGACCAAACCGGCTTGCCGGAAGGCCAATGGCCTCCGGAATGATCACGGGATGTGTGCCATGAAGAAAATTGAGGCGATCATCAAGCCGTTCAAGCTCGACGACGTGAAAGAGGCGCTGCAGGAGGTTGGCCTGCAGGGCATCACCGTCACAGAGGCAAAGGGTTTCGGCCGCCAGAAGGGCCACACCGAACTCTACCGCGGCGCCGAGTACGTCGTCGACTTTCTCCCCAAGGTGAAAATCGAGATCGTGCTGCCCGACGACATGGTCGAACGCGCCGTTGATGCCATCCGCAAGGCCGCCCAGACCGGCCGGATCGGCGATGGCAAGATTTTTGTATCGTCGGTCGAGGGCGCGATCCGCATCCGGACCGGGGAGACCGGGCTGGATGCGATCTGACACCCGCGGACAGCCCTCTGCGCCTGCCTTCACCCTGCCACCTGCTTTCCAGTTCTTCGAAGAGGATGATGATTGATGAAGACCGCCAAGGATGTCCTCAAGGCGATCAAGGATAACGACGTCAAGTATGTCGACTTCCGGTTCACCGACCCGCGCGGCAAGTGGCAGCATGTCACGTTCGACGTCTCGATGATTGACGAAGATATTTTCGCCGAAGGCACGATGTTCGACGGGTCGTCGATCGCCGGCTGGAAGGCGATCAACGAGTCCGACATGACGCTGATGCCGGACCCGGCAACGGCCACCATGGACCCCTTCTTCGCCGCCTCGACCATGTCGATCGTTTGCGACGTGCTCGAGCCGACCACCGGCGAGCCCTACCCGCGCGACCCGCGCGGCATGGCCAAGAAGGCCGAGGCCTATCTGAAGTCGACCGGCATCGGCGATACGATCTTCGTCGGCCCCGAGGCCGAGTTCTTCGTGTTCGACGACGTGCGCTTCTCCGCCGATCCCTACAACACCGGCTTCAAGCTGGATTCGGTCGAGCTGCCGATCAACGGCGACACGGAATATGAGGGTGGCAATCTCGGCCACCGCATCGCCACCAAGGGCGGCTACTTCCCCGTTCCGCCGCAGGACAGCGCCCAGGACATGCGCGGCGAGATGCTCGCCGCCATGGCGGCGATGGGCGTCAAGGTCGAGAAGCACCACCACGAAGTGGCGTCCGCCCAGCACGAGCTCGGCATGAAGTTCGACACGCTGACGCTCATGGCCGACCAGATGCAGATCTACAAGTACTGCATCCACAATGTCGCGCAGAGCTATGGTAAGACTGCCACTTTCATGCCGAAGCCGATCTTCGGTGACAACGGCTCGGGCATGCATGTGCACCAGTCGATCTGGAAGGGCGGCAAGCCGACCTTCGCGGGCAACAAGTATGCGGACCTGTCGCAGGAGTGCCTCTACTACATCGGCGGCATCATCAAGCACGCCAAGTCTCTGAACGCCTTCACCAACCCGTCGACCAACTCCTACAAGCGTCTGGTCCCGGGCTACG
>JBMOJG010000601.1:0-2712 GCA_049316925.1 Alsobacter sp.
CGAAGCCGGAGACGAAGCCGTTGGCGACGGTGCCGCTGCCCCTGTGGCGCTCGACCACCGCGATCTGGCAGACATCCTGCGCCGGATCGCCCTCGGCCAGCCCGTCATGCACCGTCAGGGTCCGCACCAGGGCCCGGGTCGGCGCCTGGTTCTCCACCACCCCGATGACGCGCGCCTCCACCGTGTTGGCGCCGGTCGGCGCCACGATGGCGAAATCATCGGCGACGGTCCGGCGCCCGAGCCGCACCGTGTCGCGGACGAAGGCGGGATACGGATAGGGCGGGATGTCGACGACGAGCTGCCCGTCACGGGCGACGACGCGGCCGCGCGCCACCACGATCTCGACCGGCAGGCTGGCGAGATCGGAGCTGAGGATCAGGTCGGCGCGCCGCCCGGGCGTGATCGAGCCGAGCTCGCGCTCCAGCCCGAAATGCTGCGCCGTGTTGAGGGTCGCCATCTGGATCGCGGTCAGCGGCCGCAGCCCCTGGGCGATGGCGTGCCGGACCACGCGGTTCATGTGCCCCTCGGCCACCAGCGTGCCCGAATGGCAGTCATCCGTGCACAGGATGAAGTTGCGCGGATCGAGCCCCAGCTCGGTGACGGCCCGGATCTGGCTCGCCACGTCGTGCCAGGCCGAGCCGAGGCGCAGCATGGCGCGCATGCCCTGCCGGACCCGCGCCACCGCGTCCTCGACACGCGTCCCCTCATGGTCGTCGGCCGACCCGCCCGCCGCGTAGGCGTGGAAGGCTGGGCCGAGGTCGGTCGACGCATAGTGCCCGCCGACGGTCTTGCCGGCCGCCTGCGCGGCGGCGATCTCGCCCATCATCACGGCGTCGCCGGCGATCACGCCGGGGAAGTTCATCATCTCGCCGAGGCCGACGATGTTCGGCCAGGCCATCGCCTCACGAACCTCGTCGACGCCGATGCGCGCCCCGGCAGTCTCCAGCCCGGGCGCCGAGGGAACGCAGCTCGGCATCTGCACGAACATCGAGACCGGCAGGCCTGCCGCCTCGTCATGCATCAGCCGCACGCCGGGCAGGCCCAGCACATTGGCGATCTCGTGCGGGTCGACGAACATCGTCGTGGTGCCGTGCGGGATCACCGCGCGGGCGAACTCGGTCGCCGTCACCATGCCGCTCTCGACGTGCATGTGGCCGTCACAAAGGCCAGGCACCAGGTAACGGCCTTCCGCCGCGATCACCTGCGTCGCCGGGCCAATGCAGTGCTGTGCGGACGGCCCCACATAGGCGAAGCGGCCGTCGGCGATCGCCACGTCCGTCCCCGGAATGATCTCGCCCGAATGGACGTTGACCCAGCGTCCGTCGGTGACCACGAGGTCGGCGGGCGCGCGCCCCGCCGCCACGGCCACGAGCCGCGGCCCCGCCTCCGCCCAGCTCTTCAGGGTGCCGCCTGCCATCGCCGCCTCCATGCGCTGGCGCGACGATAGGGGGACGGATCGGCTGCTGCAACGCACCCGGCAGGGGCAGGCTCGCTAAGGGCTCACTGTGGGAGAAGACTGACCGGACAGGTTAGGCAATCAGCCTGTAGCGCGCGTCCGGTCGACTTCGGGGAGGGCTGCGCCATGCTGAACCGGGATCGCGCGCTGCTCGGCCGCACGGCCGAGCTGGGCGGTCGCCCGCAGCGCCGCGACGAGCCGGTCGGTATCGGCGTCGCTGAGCGGCCCCTGCGCGCTGTCGGCGACAACGGGCTGGCGCAGCATCTCGAGCAGGACCACCCCGGCAGCAGCGAGGCTGCCGCCGATGGCGGCGGCCAGCAGGGCCCAGCCCCAGCCATACGGCACCAGCACGGCGGCCGTGGCCAAGCCACCAATCAGGGACATCAGGACAACGGCTGCGGCCATGGCGATCTCGCTCAAATGCTGACGAGCAGGATCCCCCGAATCCGTCAACGGTCCGTTGAGTGGATCAGGGAAACACCGCCAGACACCGCAATTTCGCCGCCAAGGCCAGGCTATCCTGCTTGAAATCGATGAGCCGTCAGGGTTTTGCGACCACCGACACCTCAGCCGCGGCCGACGAAGGGCATCTTCGTCGCCATCACGGTCATCGACTGCACATTCGCATCCAGCGGCAGGCTGGCCATGTAGGAGACGGCCCGTGCAACGTTCTCGACATCCATGGTCGGCTCCGGCGCCATGGTGCCGTTGGCCTGCATCACGCCGCCCTTCATCCGCTCGGTCATGTCGGTCGCCGCATTGCCGATGTCGATCTGGCCGACGGCGATGTCGTATTTCCGCCCGTCGAGAGAGGCGGTCTTGGTCAGGCCCAGCACCCCGTGCTTGGTCGCCGTGTAGGGCGCCGAATTGGGCCGCGGCGCGTAGGCCGAGACCGATCCGTTGTTGATGATCCGCCCGCCGCGCGGGTCTTGCGCCTTCATCACCCGGAAGGCGTTCTGAATGCACAGGAACACCCCGGTGAGATTGGCGTCGACGACCGCCTTCCACTGCGCGAACGAGAGATCCTCGAGCGGGATGGCCGGAGCGCCGGTGCCGGCATTGTTGAACACCACGTCGACCCGGCCGAAGCGCGCGACCGCGGCGTCGAACAGTGCCCGCACGGAATCCGGGTCTGACACGTCGGTGGGCACGCACAGCGTGTCAGCCGTCCCCGCCAGCGCCGCCGTGGCGGCAAGCGGCTCGGGGCGCCGGCCGGCCAGCACCACCGCAAAGCCGTCCCGCGCCAGCGCCAGCGC
>JBMOJG010000602.1:0-2703 GCA_049316925.1 Alsobacter sp.
CCCGGGGCGACGGCGACCCTACGTAGAGAATGAACGTTCATTCTCACTCGGGTCCCATGCAGTCCGTCGCCATTCCTGATCCGCCGGCCCAACTGTCCGAGCGCCATGTCCGCATCCTCGATGCGGCGCAGACCTGTTTCGTGCGCACCGGGTTCCACCGGACGACGATGCAGGATGTCGCCAATGAGGCCGGGATGAGCGCCGGCAATCTCTACCGCTATTTCCGCTCGAAGGAGGCGATCGTCGCCGGGCTCGCCGAGCGGGACCGGGCCGAGCTGGGCGGCGATTTCGCCGGGATCGCCCAGCACACCGACTTCCTCGTCGCGTTCGAGGCCATGGGGCGGAAGCATCTGATCGAGGAGCCGCGCGAGCGCTCGGTGCTGGCAGTCGAGATCTGGTCGGAGGCGACCCGCAACCCGCATGTCGCCAGCGTCTGCAGCGCGATCGAGGCGGAATGCCGCGGTTTCATGCGGCTGATGTTTGCCCAGGCCCAGCAGCGTGGCGAGATCGCCGCCGATGTCGACGTCGCCATGGCGGCGAGGCTGATGATGACCTGCGCAGACGGCCTGGTGAAGCGCCGCGCCCTCGAGCCCGACTTCGACGGCGCGCGCGAGCTCGCCATGACGATGTCCGTTTTCCGCGCCCTTTTTGCCGGCCGCATCCCGACGCCGCCGACCATGACACCCGAGGCCCAGCCGTGATCCGCCGCGTCCTGACCACCCTGTCTGCCGTCCTGGCGATCGCAACGCCGGCGCCCGCCGTGCTCGCCGCAGACGCCACCGCCCCGACGGCACTCGCTGTTCCGGCCGTCAGCACGGCTTTGGCGCGGACGCGCGAGATGGTCGACGCGCTGGTCGTGTCGGGCTCGCTCGTCGCCCGGGACGAGGTCCTGCTCGCCGCAGAGGTCGAGGGCCTGCGCATCGTCGAGCTCCTGGCCGACGAGGGCGACAGCGTCGTGGCCGGCCAGGTGCTGGCGCGGCTGGCCCGCGACACAGTGATGGTCCAGCTCGCCCAGAACGATGCGGCACTGGCCAGGTCCGAGGCCGGCATCGCCCAGGCGCGCAACCAGATCGTCCAGGCCGAAGCCACCGCCGTCGAGGCACGTGCGGGACTTGCCCGCACCCAGGCGCTCAAGCTCACCGGCAATGCGACGCAGGAGATCCTCGACCAGCGCACCTCGCTGGCACGCGGCGCCGAGGCGCGGCTCGCCGCCGCCCAGGACGGGCTGGCGCTGGCCGAGGCCGAACTGGCGCAAACGCGCGCACAGCGCAAGGAGCTTGAACTCAAGCTGGCGCGGACCGAGATCCGCACACCCGTGGCGGGGATCGTCAGCCGGCGCACCGCACGGATCGGTGCCAACACGTCGCTCGGCGGAGACGCCCTGTTCCGCATCATCGTCAAGGGCGAGGTGGAACTCGAGGCGGAGGTGCTGGAGATGCACCTGGCGCGCCTGACCGTCGGGGCTCCTGTGGAAGTGTTCGCGGCGTCGGGCCGCAGCGTGACCGGGCGGGTCCGTCTGCTGCCGGCCGAGGTCGACCGTGCCAGCCGAATCGGCCGGGTCCGCATTGCGCTGCCGCGCGATCCGGACCTGCGCATCGGCGCCTTCGCCCGCGCCCGGGTCATCATTGCCAAGCGCGATGCAGTCGCCGTGCCGAGCTCCGCCGTGGTGTTCGGCGAAGGCGGCGCATCCGTCCAGACGCTGCGCGACAACAAGGTCGTGGTGCTGCCCGTCACGGTCGGGATCACCGCAAAGGGCTATTCCGAGATCGTGTCGGGGCTGTCCGACGGACAGGTCGTGGTCGCGCGCGCCGCCGGTTTCCTGCGCCAGGGCGACGCCGTCCGGCCGATCGCAGCTGCGGCGGAGGGCGCGCGATGAGCCTCAACGTTTCTGCCTGGTCGATCCGCAAGCCGATCCCCGCCATCACGCTGTTCCTCGTGCTGATGGTGCTGGGCGTCGTTTCGTTCCGCTCGCTGCCGATCACGCGCTTTCCCAATATCGACATTCCGCTGGTCTCCGTCACCGTCACCCAGTCGGGCGCGGCGCCGGCCGAGCTTGAGACGCAGGTGACCAAGCGCGTCGAGAACGCCGTCGCAGGCATCAACGGCGTCAAGCACGTGATCTCGGCGATCTCCGACGGCAATTCGACCACGTCGGTCGAGTTCCGGCTGGAGGTGAACAGCGACCGGGCGCTGAACGACGTCAAGGACGCCATCGCGCGGATCCGGGCCGATCTGCCGCGCACGATCGACGAGCCGGTCGTGCAGCGCGTCGACATTGCGGGCCTGCCGGTCCTCACCTACGGGGCCTCGGCGCCGACGCTGTCGACGGAGGAGCTCTCCTGGTTCGTGGACGACGTGGTCGCCCGCGACCTGCAGTCGGTGAAGGGCGTCTCGAAGGTCGAGCGGATCGGCGGCGTCGAGCGCGAGATCCGCGTGGCGCTCGATCCCGACCGGCTGATGTCGTTTGGAATCACCGCCGCCGACGTCAACCGGCAGCTGCGTGCCACCCATGTCGACCTGGCGGGCGGACGCGGCGAGGTGGGGGCGCGCGAGCAGTCGATCCGCACGCTGGCGGGCACACGCACGCTGGACGAACTCGCCGAAACCTCGATCGCCATCGCGGGCGGCCGCAAGGTTCGGCTGGACGAACTCGGCACGGTGACGGACGGCGCCGCGGAGGCCCGCACCTTCGCGCGCCTGAAC
>JBMOJG010000603.1:0-2699 GCA_049316925.1 Alsobacter sp.
CCGCCGGCCTTGGACGACGCGTCCCGGTGGACGTGGTCGGTGCCGATGGTGTCGACGGTGCCGTCGGCCACCGCCGCCCACAGCGCCTCCCGGTCGGCCGCCTCGCGCAGCGGCGGGTTGATCTTGCCGGTGTCGCCACCGGACCAGTCGACATCGTGGGTCAGGTAATGGGGACAGGTCTCGATGAAGACCGCTGCACCAGCCCGCCGCATCCGCACGGCCGCCTCGAGTGCGGCGGCGGACGAGGTGTGGACCACGTAAAGCGGGCAGCCAGCGGTGTTCGCCACCAAAGCGGCGCGCTGGACAGCATCGGCCTCGACGAAAGGCGGACGGCTGGCGTTCCAGGTGTGCAGGCCGCCGGTCCCGTCCGGATCGGCTGCCTTCGCACGGTCGCGCATCACCCAGGCGAGCTCGATCGTCTCGGGATGCGGGCAGACCATGCCGCCATGGGCGGCCGCGGCCTCGCACAACCGCAGAAGAAAGCCGTCATCGATGTCGGGCAGACCAAGGCGGGCACCCTCGCCGCCGCGGTTGTTCATGAAGATCTTGAAGCTGGGAGCCCCGAAATCGCGCACATAGGCGGGGACGCCGGCGAGCTGCGCCTCGGTCGAGATGATGAAGTGGTAGCCGAAATCGATGCGGGCGCCGGCCTCCGTCACCGCGCGGACGTCCTCGAACAGGCTCTCGAACGGGTCGGTGGCCATCAGGTAGGGCACCAGGCAGGTGATGCCCCCGGCAGCAGCCGCTGCCGTCTCGCGGTCGGCGTCGGCGGCAACCCGCGGCCGGCTGATGTCCTTGCCGTGGCCGAGATGCAGGTGGACGTCGATGGCTCCCGGCAGGACGACGAGCCCGCGCGCGTCAAGCGTCTGCGCGGCAGCGGCCGGCGCACCCGGCGCGAGGATGGCGGTGATCTGTCCCCCGCCCAGCGCGAGGTCGGCCTCTACGGGGTCCGAGCCCGGCAGTACCACGCGGGCGCCGCGGATCACCAGGTTATGCTCGGTCATGTGCGCCTCCTTCAGGTCGTGTGCCCGGCGCGCGCGAGCGCCATCGCGAGCGGATCGAGGCCGGTGGCGTCGATGCGGGCCCCGGCCCCTTCAAGCGCCGCCACAGAATCGGCATCCAGCAGGCGTCCTGCATTGGCGCGAAACTTGGCCCGGACATCGGCTTCGGCCGCGGGCCGGCCCGCATTGCCGTAGACGTCGTCGATGCGGACCGCGTGGACGGTGCCGTCCGCCAGCGTGACGGCGAGTTCGGCCTCGAAGCGGTCCGGGAAGCAGGCATCCGGCAGGGGTTCCCAGCGGACGCGCGTGGCAAGAGCCCGCGTTGTGTCCGGCAAGGGACGCTCGAACGTGTCGAGATCGACACCTCCCAGGACGAGGCCGCCGGCCACCGCGACCGGCAGGCTCCAGCGCGCCGCATGGCCCTGCGCCGCCTGCTTGCCGGACCACGGTTCGCAGACGATGGGGGCGGCGCCGGCCGCGATGCGGCAGAGCACATCGACGATTACGCCGGGGTCGATGCCGTCCGCGCGCAGCCGGGCGCCGGCCTCGACGAACGGATGCAGATAATGGCAGCACGGATACAGCTTGAAGGCCGCCTCGCGCAGGCGCCAGACGCTGCCGAGATCGGCCAGCTGGGCGTCCAGCCGTGCCGCCGCGTCGGTGTCGGCCGCGAAACGGCGGAACAGGCCGAGCTTCCCCTCCAGGGCGGTCTCGGGACCCTGTAACCCGGCACGCGCCAGCTTTGCCGCCATGATGCCCGCGTGGGCGGCCCAGCCCGGATGCATCGACTTGACGGACGAGCCATTGGTGAGGAACTCGAACACACCCGAGGCCTGGCTCAGTGCGATGCCGAGCGCATGCACGGTCTCGTCCTCGGACAGGCCGTAGAGTTCGGCCGCCACCAGGGCGCCGACGAGGGCACCGCCGACGGAGGTGACCTGGAAGCCCTGCGCCTGGAAACCGCCCGGAGAGGCAAGCCCGATCCGGATAAAGGCCTCCCAGCCGCGGATGAAGGCACCGAGCAGGTCGGCGCCGGACCGCCCGGCATCCTGCGCCGCCGCCAGCGCGACCGGCGCCAGCAGCGCACTGCCATGGACGATGGAGCCGGTGTGGGTGTCGTCATATTCGAGGCTGTGGATCAGCCCGCCATTGACCAGGGCTGCGCCCTCGGGCGACCCGGTCCGCCCGGTCCCCAGCACCGAACAGGAGCCGTTGCCTGCTACCGAGCTGGCGGCAGTGAGCCAGGGCCGACCGGCCTTGACGGAGGCGGCGGCCAGACCGACGCCGAGCGCATCGAGAAGGTGGAGCTTCGCGACCGCCAGAATGCTGTGCCCCCGTTTGGCGATCTGGTTGCGGTGCCCGAGCGCGACATTGTGTACATCTCGGCTTCCAGCGGCTCGACCGGGGTGCCCACCGCTTCGCCCTTCACGGCGCGCGATTTCGAAGACTGGATGGACTACGAGGCACGTCAGTTTTGGTTCTCGGGTCTGCGCCCCAATGACCGCTACTGCCATTCGCTAAATTTTTCATTGTTCATCGGTGGTCCCTGCGTGCTCGGCGCCCAGAAGCTTGGAGCGCTCTGCATTCATGCCGGCACCGTACCGTCTGAGCGCTTACTCGCCATAGCCAAGCAATTTCAGGCCACGGCCATCTGGACAACGCCGTCCTTTGCCTGGTATACCTTGCGCGGTGCAGTTT
>JBMOJG010000604.1:0-2696 GCA_049316925.1 Alsobacter sp.
CGTGCAATGTAATTCGTAAAATTGCCGATCTTGGCAAAAAACACCCGAAGATCGACCTCTCCGGCCACAGCCGAGAGGAGGACGAGCAACACCAGAATGCCGAACCCCAGCATCGTCCGCGTGCGCTTGGCCGACACGGCGTCGGCATAGGCCTTCACCAGCGGCTGCAGCTGGGCATCAGGAATCTGGGGAATGCCGACGGCCATGGACAGTCCTCTCGGGGCCCGGGCCGGCTGGCGCCGGCCCGGGCGGGAGAAATCAGGAGGACTTCTTCTTGCGCAGGGCGTCGACGAACTTGATCAGCTCGACAACCGGCTCATAGTCCTTGTGGGTGGTGGGTTCGAACGGCAGGTTCTTGCCGTCGGAGAGCTTGTCATAGGCTTCCTTGCAGACGGTCGGCGCGCTGAAGACCGCCGTGCGGATCTTGTCCTTCAGGTCGGCCGGCATGTCCTTGAGGTAGGCGATCGGCGAGTTGACGATCATGTCCGACTTGTAGATCACGCGGTAATCGTCGGCCTTGGCCATGCCCTTTGTCGCCATGCGGGTCAGGTTGCTGTCGGTCGGGTTGTTCCACCAGTTGGCGGCCACGTCGACGGTGCCCTGGCCGAGCGCCAGAACGGCGTTCTCGTGGCTGCCGGTGTAGACGACCTTGCCGAAGAACGTGTCGGGATCGATCTTCATGCCGTCGAGCGCTAAGCGCGGCACGTTGTTGCCCGAGGTCGAGTTCGGGTCGACGAGGCCGAGGTTCTTGCCCTTGAGGTCCTCGATCTTCTGGTAGGGCGAGTCCTTCTTCACGTAGAAGACGGAGTAGTAGCCCTTGACGTTGCCCTGGCTGACTTCGATGGCGAAGGGCTCGGTCTGCACGCCGGTGACGAAGGCGCGGGCATAGGACGCCGGGCCGTAATAGGCGATCTGGATGTTGCCGGCCTTCTGGCCCTCGATCACCGCCGCATAGTCATTGGCGACGCGCAGCGTCACCTTGGTGCCGATCTGCTTCGACAGGCACTCGATGAAGGGGCCGAAGCGGTCCGACACGCCCGAGGCGTTCTCGGACGGCACGATCGCGAAGGTCAGTTCCGGATACTTGGCCTTCCAGTCCTGGGCCACCGCCATGCTGGCGCTGGTGGCGAGGGCGAGTGCGGCGGTACCGAGTGCAGAGAATGTACGACGAGTGACCATCAGGGAACTCCGTTGGGTTGGGCAGGTTTTCGGGCAGACCTGGCGAAAGGCCGGGTCCGTTTCAGGCGGCCACGACGGATGCGGCAGGAGCCGGAGCCGCATGGGTGGCGGCGTCCATCACCTCACCGGCCTCAAGGCCGTAGAGTTCGCGGGCGACATCTTCGGTCAGTGCCGCGGGAACATCGTCGAATACCACCCGGCCAGCGGACATGCCGACGAGGCGGTCGCAATAGGCGCGGGCGAGGTCGAGGGAATGGAGGTTGCACAGCACCGTGATGCCGAAGTGCTTGTTGATGCGCAGCAGCGCATCCATCACAACCTTGGTGTTGCGCGGGTCGAGCGAGGCGATCGGCTCGTCGGCGAGGATCAGCCGAGGCTCCTGCACGAGAGCCCGCGCAATGGCGACGCGCTGCTGCTGGCCACCCGACAGGCTGTCGGCGCGCTGCGCGGCAAGGTTGGCAATGTCGAGCATGTCGAGGGCCGACAGCGCAATGGCGCGGTCCTCGGCGCTCCACAGACGCAGCACCGACTGCAGGGTCGACACCTTGTTGAGCCGGCCCATCAGCACATTGGTGAGCACGTCGAGCCGGCCGACGAGGTTGAATTGCTGGAAGATCATGGCGCATTCGGCGCGCCAGTCGCGCAACGCCTGGCCGCGCAGGCCGCAGATGTCGGTTCCGTCCAGCAGCATGCGCCCGCTGCTCGGGTCGACCAGCCGGTTGATCATGCGCAGCAGCGTCGACTTGCCCGCTCCGGACCGGCCGATAATCCCGATGAAGCTGCCAGCCTCGATGGACAGATTCACGTCTGCCACGGCAGCCTTGCTGCCGAACCGTCGCGTCAGCCCCTCGATGACCAGCATTAAGACCTCCGCCAGATTAAGCTGGGGAGTTGACTAGCCGCCGCGCACAACGCTTTCGTGACAACCGTCGTAACAAATGTCACGCAGGCCGGAGGGTCCGGCGGATCAGTCCGCTCGGCTCGCTCCGCCAGGCTTGGTCGGGGACAGCCCGTAGGTGATCCGGCACAGCTCATCGGCCATCGCCTGACGGTCGCCGAACTGCGCGAGTTCCTCGGGCTGGATCAGGCGCGCGATCCGCAGATCGACGGGCGTGCCGATCCGGTCGCGGACCTCCTTGAACAGCAGGGACAGCCGCAATGTCGCACTGACATGGCTGGCGATCTGGAACAGCCTGCTGTTCTGGCCGCAGAAATAGATCGGCAGCACAGGCACCTTGTGGCGCTGCACCAGCTGGCCGACGAAGGGCTGCCACCGGGCATCCCGTGCTGCCACGCGGCCAAGACGGTCGGGCGACGTCGAGACGCCTCCCGCCGGAAACACCAGGATGGCACCGCCGGCCGCCAGCTGCGCATGGGCCGCCTTGCGCGACGCCAGGTTGGTTTTCGTCGCCTGCTCGGTGCCGGCAAAATCGATCGGCAGCAGCCAGGGCCGCACCTCGGGGGCACGATACAGAACGGCGGTGGTCAGGATCTTGAAGTCGGGCCGGATGAGGTTG
>JBMOJG010000605.1:0-2695 GCA_049316925.1 Alsobacter sp.
CCTTCATGCGCTTGGAGAGCTGGTCGGTCTCGAACATCGGCATCGCGATCGTCAGCACGGTCGCGGCCGCGGCGATGGCGGACAGCGCCATCATCAGGAATTTCGGGTCGCTGAACTTCGCCATCAGGGTCGCAAGCATGATCTGCCCTCAAATGTCGAAGTTGATCATCTTACGCATGACGAGGACGCCAAGCATCATCATGAAAGCGCCAATACCCATCCACATCCGGCCATGCATGGTGGTCCACAGCAGCGAAATGTAGTCAGGACTGGAGGCATAAACGAGGAGACCAACAACGATCGGCAAGGACCCGATGATGGCCGCGGAAGCCTTGGCTTCCATGCTCATCGCACCAATCTTGCCTTTCATCTTCTTTCTGTCACGAATGACTCTTGAAAGATTGCTGAGCACTTCGGAGAGATTGCCGCCGGATTTCTGCTGGATGCTGATGACAATGCCGAAGAAGTTGGCCTCGGGCACCGGCACGCGCTCGAAGAGCTTGCTAACGGCCTCGCCCACCGGCAGACCCATCGTCTGGGCCTCGACAATCATCCGGAACTCGCTTTTCACCGGCTCCGCCGCATCATTGGCGATCATCCGGATGCAGTCGCCAAGCGGCAGGCCGGAACGGATGCCGCGTACGATCACGTCCATGGCATTCGGAAGTTCATCGACGAATTTCTTGATGCGGCGCTTGCGCAGGAAGCCCAGCATCCATCGCGGCAGGCCTAGTCCGCCGACGAAGACGCCAGCGATGCCGGCCATCGGCTCGTTGGACATGTAGAAGATCAACGCACCGAGCACGCAGCCCATGATCAGGCTGATGGTGTAGAAGCGGCGCTTGTCCCAGGTGAGGCCGGCCTGCAGGATCCGGCGGTCGAGCGTCAGCTTCGAGGCCTCGCGCTGCCGCGCCTCGATTTCCTTGAGGTTGGTGGTGATCTTCTCGCGCCGGGCGGCCTGCTGGTTGACCGAGGACGCGGCGCGGGATGTGCGGGTGGTGGCGCCCACGAGCGCCTTCTGCCGCTGCTCGGCGCGGACATCACCCGACAGATAGGGGTAGACGAGCGCATAGGCGGCGCCGCCGACCGAAACCGCTGCCAGAAGGCCAACGGCAAACTGGCTCATATCCATGATGCGAGGCCCCCGGTGCGGGGATCAGACGGCCTTGGCATCTTCGACCGTCTCCATCCCGTCGAGGGCCGCGGCAAGCCGCTTCTCCTCGTTGTAGTAGCGCGCCCGCTCCCACATGCGCGGCCGGCCGATACCGGTCGACTGATGGCGTCCGATCAGTTTGCCGTTCGCGTCTTCGCCGATGATCTTGTAGACGACGATGTCCTGCGTGATCACCGTGTCGCCTTCCATGCCCATCACCTCGGTGATGTGCGTAATGCGGCGCGAGCCGTCGCGCAGGCGCGCCGCCTGGACGATGATGTCGACGGACGAGCAGATCATCTCGCGAATGGTGCGCGACGGCAGCGAGAATCCGCCCATCGTGATCATGGATTCGATACGCGACAGGGCCTCGCGCGGCGAGTTGGCGTGGAGCGTGCCCATCGAGCCGTCATGGCCCGTGTTCATCGCCTGCAGCAGATCGAAGGCCTCGGGGCCGCGCACCTCGCCGACGATGATCCGCTCCGGGCGCATACGCAGGCAGTTCTTGACCAGGTCGCGCATGGTCACCGCGCCGGATCCCTCGAGGTTCGGCGGGCGGGTTTCAAGGCGGACAACATGCGGCTGCTGCAGCTGCAGCTCGGCCGCGTCCTCGCAGGTAATGATGCGCTCGTCATCTTCGATGTAGCGCGTCAGACAGTTCAGCAGCGTCGTCTTGCCGGAGCCTGTGCCGCCGGACACGACGACGTTGCAGCGAACGCGGCCGGCGATCTTCAGGACCTCGGCCCCCTCCGGCGAGATCGAACCGAATTTGGTCAGCTGCTCGAGGGTGAGCTTGTCCTTCTTGAACTTTCGAATCGTGAGTGCGGCGCCGTCGATGGCGAGCGGCGGCGCGATCACGTTGACGCGCGAGCCGTCGGGCAAGCGTGCGTCGCAGATCGGGGAGCTCTCGTCGACGCGCCGGCCCACCTGGCTGACGATGCGCTGGCAGATGTTCATCAGCTGGGCGCTGTCTCGGAAGCGCGTATTGGTCAGCTGGATCTTGCCCGACACTTCGATGTAGGTCCGCTCGGGACCATTGACCATGATGTCGGCGATATCATCGCGTGCCAGAAGCGGCTCGAGCGGGCCGTAGCCGAGCACGTCGTTGCAGATGTCGTCGAGCAGCTCCTCCTGCTCGGCGATCGACATCACGAGGTTCTTGAGCGCGATGATCTCGTTGACGATGTCGCGGATTTCCTCGCGCGCCGCATCGGCGTCCAGCTTGGAAAGCTGCGAGAGGTCGATCGCCTCGATCAGGGCACCGAAGATCGTGCTCTTGGTCTGATAGTAGTCGTCCGACTTGACGCGATCGGACGGAGCTGGCCGGGCGGGCTCGGCCTGGGCCACGCTTGCCATGGGCGCCGCGGCCTCGGCCGGACGGAGCGGAGCAGCCGCCGGCCGGGGTGCCGGGGCGGGAGCCGTGGTCCCGAACTGTGAGCGTCTGCCGAACATGCTCGTCCCTTATGGTCGCCGTGGTGTTGCGATCTCCCTAACGTCAGCCCTTTCGGGATAGACGCGTGAGGAGAGGCGCCAGCAGCGACC
>JBMOJG010000606.1:0-2694 GCA_049316925.1 Alsobacter sp.
GCGGTCCATGTGGCCTTCCCCGTTCAACCTTATCGGCATGTCCGGAACGGACGTCTCTGCGCGCCGTTGAGAGGGGCAGACTAGCCCGCCCCATCGTGCGCCGGAAGACGGGTCGGCGGAGCTGCGATCGGCTTGGGAGGCCTGCTGTGCGCGCCCTACTCGATCACCTCGTCGGCGCGGGCCAGAAGCGCGGGCGGGACCGTAAGGCCGATCGCTTTCGCGGTGCGGAGGTTCAACACGAGTTCGAAGGTGGTGGGCTGGACGACGGGCAGGTCGCCTGCCTTCTCGCCCTTGAGAATGCGGCCAACATAGGTGCCGGAGAGCCTGTAGGTCTCCTGAATGTCGGGGCCGTAGCTGACAAGCCCGCCCTCTGCGGCGAATTCGCGCCACTGATAGACGGCGGCGACAGAGTGGCGCGCTGCCAGTGCGACGATCTGACGGCGGTGGTTGGCGAAAAACGGGTCGGCGCCGACGGCGAGCGCTGCAATCCCGCGCGCAGTCATGGAGGCGAAGGCGGTCTCGATCGCCGCGGGGGTGCCAGCGCGGAACACGAAAAGCTCGCGTCCCCCGGCCGTCGCGGCGGCCCGCATGTCGCTTTCCTGCGCGTCCACCCCGGGGCGATTGGGATTGAGCAGGGCGCCGACGATCGCGGTGGCCGGCGCGAGTTCGAGAAGGATCTCGAGCCGCTTCGCATCAAGCTCCGAGGCGAGGCCGGCGCTGCCGGTCAGATTGCCCCCGGGGCGGTTGAGGCTGGTGACCAGCCCGCTGCGGACCGGATCGGAGACGGCGGCGAACACGATCGGGATCGTGGTGGTGGCGTCTTTGGCGGCGAGCGCCGCGACCGGACCGCCGATGGCGGCGATGACGCTGACACGCTGGCGAACGAGCTCGGCAGCGAGCGCCGGGAGGCGGCTGTAGTCGTCACTCGCGCCGCGCTGGATGACGGCGACATTGTCGCCCACCACGAAGCCGGCCTGCCTGAGGCCGCGATAGAAGCCGTCGATCTGGTCGCTGCGCGGCTGCGGAGGTCCGCTGTTGAGCATCCCGATAACCGGCATCGCCGGTTGCGCCCGCGCCGCCACCGGCCAGGCCATTGTGCCCGCCAAAAGCTGAAGAATGCCGCGCCGCTTCATGCCAGACCCTTGGCTTGACCCGCCGGCAGTCTAGCTGATCAGGTCGTGGCGTCGACGGGGCAGAGGTTGCGAGCCCATAGCCCCGTCATGCCATCCCACCGCGTCTCGCCTGTCACAGCAGCGTGCCCTTCAGGATCAGGCTGGCAATCGAGAAGTAGATCAGGATGCCGGTGACGTCGACGAGGGTGGCGACGAAGGGTCCGGAGGCAACCGCCGGATCGAAGCCCAGGCGCTTGGCGATGAAGGGCAGGATCGAGCCCATCATCGAGCCGAAGGTGACGATGCCGATGAGGGCCGAGAAGATCGTCAGCGCGATCAGGCCCCAGTGTGGGCCGTAGTCGAACAGGCCGAGCCCCTGCCAGGCGGCGATGCGGGTGGCGCCAAGCAGGCCCAGGATGGCGCCGAGCGTGAGGCCTGCGGGCAGTTCGCGGCGCACGACGCGCCACCAGTCGCCCAGCGTGATGTCGCGGACCGCCAAAGCGCGGATGATCAGCGAGGTCGCCTGGCTGCCGGAATTGCCGCCCGAGCTCATGATCAGCGGGATGAACAGCGCCAGCACCACCGCCTTCTGCAGCTGCTCCTCATAGGCCTGCATGGCGGAGGCGGTCAGCATCTCGGCGAGGAACAGCACGCAGAGCCAGCCGGCGCGCTTGCGGATCAGCTCGAGGAACGAGACCTTCAGGTAGGGCGCATCAAGCGGCTCCATGCCGCCCATCTGCTGCAACTCGGCATCCTGCTCGGCGACCATCGAGTCGATGGCGTCATCGACGGTGACGATGCCGACCATGCGGCGGTTGTCGTCGAGCACGGCCACGGCCAGCAGATTGTAGCGCGAGATCATCCGCACGGTGTCTTCGAGCGGCGTCTGCGCGGTGACGCTGACCGGTACATCGCCGGTCGCCAGCGCCAGCACCGGCGTGGCCGGATCGGCGGCGATCAGCCGGCGCAGCGGCACCGCGGCCTGCAATGCGTCGGTGGCAGGGTCGGTGACGAAGATGGCGTAGACGGTCTCGCGCGTGCTCTCGACGGCGCGGACATGGTCCAGCACCGCGCCCGCCGTCCAGTCGGCCGGCACGGCAACGAACTCGGTCGTCATGATGCCGCCGGCACAGTCGGGACCGTAGGGCAGCAGGCGCTCGATCTCCTCGCGGGTTTCCGGCAGCGCCAGGGCGAGCACGTCGTTGCGGACCGAGACGCGCATGTCGCGGAACATGTCGACGGCCCGGTCGGCCGACACGAGATCGAGGAAGCGGGCGGCACGGTCCGCCGGCAGCGCGCTGAGGATCGCCGCGCCGTATTCCAGCTCGGGCTCGTCCAGCAGTTCCACGGCCTCGTCGTCCGGCAGGGCGGCGAGCGCGGCGGCCGCATCGGCGGCCGACAGGCTGTTCAGGCGGTCGACGCGGTCCGGCGTGCGGGTTGCCCCGGCCAAAAGCCCGGATGCCGCCGCGCCGAAGGGTGTCGTTTCGCGCACGGCGTCCATGGAGAGCTCCCGTCCTGTCCTGTCGCGGCGGCGGTCGCGCCGGTGCAGCCGTTCCCCGGGACGCCCGCCTGCAGGGGTGCA
>JBMOJG010000607.1:0-2693 GCA_049316925.1 Alsobacter sp.
GAAACAGGCTCAGCG
This sequence comes from Alsobacter sp., assembly GCA_049316925.1. Taxonomy (GTDB): domain Bacteria; phylum Pseudomonadota; class Alphaproteobacteria; order Rhizobiales; family Beijerinckiaceae; genus Alsobacter. The sequence continues at coordinate 16 of JBMOJG010000607.1, forward strand.
CGATGTCGGCAATCAGCACCAGCGCCGGCCGGTGCATCGGCCAGTTCAGCTTGGGGGCCGCCAGAGGCCCGAGATTGCCGATCAGGATGCCGCAAAACAGCGTCGTCAGGAACAGCGGCAGTGTCAGGCCCAGCAGCTTCAGCGCGGCGTTGACCTGGGCGCCAAGCACGATCGCCACCGACAGCACCAGCAGCGAGGCGAACACATCCGGCACGGCGATGCCGCCGCCGCGGTTCTCCTGATTGTCACCCATGCCGGCCTCGTCGCCGGTTTCCATCGGCGTCAGACGGTTGCGCTCGATGAGGGCCTTGCCGAGCGGCGCGCCGACGAGGCCGCCGGCCACCAGTCCGAACGTGGCGGCCGCGAGCCCGATCGACATGGCCGCCGGGGATACCTGGCTGAAGGCCGGGCCCCAGGCGGCGGCCGTACCATGGCCGCCGATCAGTGCCACCGAGCCGGCCATCAGGCCGAGGCCCGGAGGCAGGCCCATCAGGCCGGCGAGGGATGCGCCGATGACGTTTTGCAGGATCAGGGTGACGACGGCGACGGCCAGCGCTGCCACGAGCAGTCGGCCACCCTTGCGCAAATCAACGAAGCGGGCATGCAGGCCGATGGCGGCAAAGACCGTCAGCATCGGCAGGTCGCTCGGCGAGAAGCGCAGCTCGATGCCTGCCAGCGGGCGCAGCAGAACCACGAGGGTCGCGACAACGAGGCCGCCGGTAACCGCCTCGGGGATCCGCAGCTTTTGCAAGGTCGGGATCGACCGGGTCAGCAGCCGGCCGAGGAAATAGGTCAGGACCGCAACGACGAATGTGGTGCTCGGATCGAGCGTGATCGTGGTCATGTCCATTCCCCGAGGCATTGCAACGAAAGCTCAACCGACGGTCAAGATCGAGCCGTTTGCCACCAGCTTGACGGATGTCATGCGACAAACATGTGAAAGTCGGCCAAGGGCCGGTGGGGTGTGGGGCGGATCAGAGCTTCAGGTCATCCAGGGGCCGGGTGATGATCTCGCCGATCGAGCGCAGTTCGCGGCGGATCAGAAAGGCCTTGCGGCCCAGCGCGGAGGTGTCGCGCATCAGCGCTGCGGCGCGCTGCTCCAGCGCGCCCAGGCCCTCGCGCGGGCCGATGGCGCTGGCCTCGGCCGGCGCAGGCGTGGCACCGACGGCGGCGAGGGTGGCGAGCCCGATCTCGTCCATGGCCGACAGCTTGGCGCCGGCGATCCGCACCGCCATGGCGTGCTCCTCGGCGGGGCTGCGGGCCGGTCGCTGCATCACCGCGGTCGCGTCGCGCCATTGCAGGCCCTTGCGGTAGGCCGGGGCCCACTGCACCTGGCTTTCCAGCAGCGTCAGGCCGGAATAGCGCGCCAGCGCCGGAAAGGCATCGTCGTAGAAGCGCCAGCAATCGACCGGATAGCGGTGCAGCGGGCCCGCGCCGGGCGCGTTGATGAAGGCAACCCCGTGAGTCTTCAGCACGCGGGAGATCTCCATCATGGTGATCCAGAAATACTCGGCGTGCTCGAACACCTGGCTGCAGGTGATGACGTCGACCGAGCCTGACGGAACCTCGGTCCAGTCATAGGGTCTCGCCACCACCACATCGACATTCTCGCCGGGCGCAATATCGAGGCCGCGCAGGATCCAGGCCGGGTTGGCCATCACCGAGCGGTTGCTCTCGTGCCCCGGATGGGCAACGGCGGAGCCGACATCCAGCACCTGCAGGGGGGTCTGCTCGACATCGGCCAGATAGGCGGTGCGGATGGTGCGCAGCTTGTCGAGGGCGGATTCATGCATGGTGACACCCCGGTCGGCGCGCTTCGTCCACGGTCGTTTGCCGTGCCGTCGGGCGGCAGGCGGAACCGGGTCTGGACTTCGGCCCGGGTTGAGGGTGTCCTACACGCCCGGCGCCCTGCCGCCAACCCGACCCGGTTCCGCTCCGTGTTCCTGCCGCTTCGCCGCCTCCTCGACCGCGCCCGCAAACGGCCCTCGGGCGCCGCCAACCTGACGCGGGTTCATCTGGCCGCCGAGATCGCCCGCCATGGCTGGGAGGTGGGGGACGCCTCCTACGGCCGGCTTCGCGTCCGGCACTGGGGGGAGGGGGCGAGACTCATCGTCGGCTCCTATTGCAGCTTCGCGGATGGCATCGAGATCCTGCTGGGCGGCAATCATCCGACCGATTTCGTCACCACCTATCCGTTCTTCGCCTTTCCGGACCTGTGGCCCGATGCGCCGCGGCCGCCGAACTTTCCCTACGCCAGGGGCGACGTTGTGATCGGTTCGGACGTCTGGATCGGTGCCGGCGCCACCATTCTGTCGGGAGTGCGCATCGGCGACGGCGCCGTGGTGGCGGCCCGGGCGGTCGTGGCGCGCGACGTGCCGCCTTATGGCATCGCAGCCGGCAACCCTGCGGCCGTTGTTGCCCGCCGCTTCGACGACGCAACCGTCGCGGAACTGCTTGTGCTGCGCTGGTGGGAGCTCCCGCGCGACACGGTCGCGGGCCTCATCCCGGCGCTGCAGAGCCGCGACATCGACGGCTTTCTGGCGGCGTGCCGGGCTGCCCGGGGGGCCTGAGGTCCAAACCCGGGCGGGGTGTGGCCGTCTGACCGTCACATGGATGCGCCATTTTCGCGTTCCGAGGCCCGGGCTGGACGCTCGCCACCCCGGCCGCGTAAACAGGAA
>JBMOJG010000608.1:0-2692 GCA_049316925.1 Alsobacter sp.
CAGCACCGGCAGCCCGGCGCGGGACGAGGAGACGCCCCACTGTTCGGCCAGCGCGGTCTGGAGGCGGCGCAGGTCGCTCGACGGGTCGTGCATGTCGGGCTCGGCGACGGTGACGAAGCAGGCCCGCAGCACCGGATCGAGCGCGATGTCGCGCTCCTCGGCACGCTTGCGCACCACCTGCCGGTGCACCTGCGAGTCGGCCGGCACGTCGACGACGGCGTCGCCGGTCAGGCGTGCCTGGCAGCCGAGGCGGCGGCCGGCCGGCAGTGGCCCGCGTTTGTCGGCGTAGCGGGCCTCGACCGCATCGGCCGGCGTGACGCTGGCGCTGCCGGAGTCGATGCCGTGCTTGGCGAAGCTGCCCTCCGCCACCACGATCTGGCAGCGGCCGCAGATGCCGCGCCCGCCGCAGACGCTGTCGAGGTCGACGCCGAGGCTGCGCGCCGCCTGCAGCAGCGGCGTGCCGGTGGCGAAGCGGCCGCGGCGGCCCGATGGCGTGAAGACGACCAGGTGATCGGTCATGCCGGCTCGGCCCGGCCATGGGCGTCGACAAGGCGCTTCAGCCGCGCGTCGTCATACTCGACCTGCAGGCGCTGGGAGGCGGCCTCGGCCTCCGCCTCGAGATCGTCGCCGCAGGGCTGCGGGTCACCGCGCCGCCAGGCGGCCAGGTAGTCGTCGGTGCCGTGGGCGCCGGCGCGCATTGCAGCCCGGTCAATCGCCTCGGTGAAGCGCAGCGGCAACTCGCGCTTGGCCGACTGGCGACCGGCCCGGACGATGACCTGGGCGGGAATGTCGCGCCAGTAGAGGACCACAAGGCTGGCCATCAGGCAGCTCCCACTGTCGCCGCAGTGACGAGAAAGGTGGAGAGCCCGGCAAGCCCTGTGAAGCGCCGCTCATAGGCCAGGGTCAACCGTGCGGCGGCCGCCTCCGCGCGGGTGTCCAGCGCCGGATCGTCGGTCTGGGCGAGGTAGACCAGCCGCCGGTAATGGCCGAAATAGTCGTCGCGCAGCTGCGGAAACCGGTCGAGACCGAGGCCGCGCCAGACCAGCCGGTCGAAATGGCGGGCCAGATAGTCGGTGAGGAAGAACGTCCCGGGCTCCGCCTCGGCCAGCGCGGCAAAATCGGTCGCGCCGGCAAAGAACTCGTAGCAATGGGCGCCGGGGATGCGCTCGACACCCTCTTCCGCCAGCATGGCATCGAGCAGGCCGCCGGTGCCGCAGTCGCCATACAGGCACAGGATCGTGTCGTGGCGCCGTCGCCCGGCGCGGATCTTGGCCCGGACAGCGGCCGGGATCTGCTCGGGCCGGTTGTGCAGGATGGCGGGCAGGCAGGTGACCGAGAGCCCGTCGAGCCGGTGCGCGGCAATGACGTCCAACAGTTCCCGGGCCAGCGCGCCGCAGGCGATCACCAGCGTGGACGGAGCGGCCGTTTCCACGGCAGACTTGGCCATGCGGCGGTCAGCCTGCCTGCTGGCTCTGCATCGAGCCCTGCCGGCCGGCCATGAAGCGGCGTGCCGTCTCGACGGCCACGGCCGCATCGCGGCAATAGGCATCGGCGCCGATGGCTTCGGCAAAGCTCTCGTTGAGCGGGGCGCCGCCGACCAGCACGACATGGTCGTTGCGGATGCCCTTCTCCTTCATGGTCTCGATGACGACCTTCATGTAGGGCATCGTCGTCGTCAGCAGCGCAGACATGCCGACGATGTCGGGCTGGTGCTCTTCGATGGCCTTCATGTAGTTCTCGACCGGGTTGTTGATGCCGAGGTCGATCACCTCGAAGCCGGCCCCCTCCATCATCATCCCGACCAGGTTCTTGTCGATGTCGTGGATGTCGCCCTTGACGGTGCCGATCACCATCTTGCCGATCTTGGGTGCGCCGGTCTCCACCAGCAGCGGCCGCAGGATGAACATGCCGGCCTTCATGGCGTTGGCCGACATCAGCACCTCGGGCACGAACAGGATGCCGTCGCGGAAATCCTCGCCGACGATGCGCATGCCCTCGACCAGCGCGCGGGTGAGGACCTCATAGGGTGTCCAGCCACGCCCGAGCAGGATGCGCACGCCGGTCTCGATCTCCTCCTTGAGGCCATCATAGAGATCGTCGTGCATCTGCTCGACGAGATCACCGTCGGACAGCGTGTCGAGATCGAGATCGTCTCCGGCCATGCGCGCAGTCTCCATCGGGCCGGCTCGCCGCCGACCGCATAGACCATCACCTTGGTCGCGAACCGGGCGGAACGATGTCGCACGCAAGACACCGTCTGGGGCGAATGCGACATAGCCTCGCGTCAATCACCTGTTTGCACGCCAGCCTCGGGAGGCCTGCCATGATCCCCAGCATCGATGTTGCACCGCTCTTCGGCCCTGCATCCGCGGCCCGCGACGCCACCGACGCCGCCGTGATGGCGGCCGCCACCGGCTCCGGGTTCATGACGATCCGCGGCCTCGAGGGGCATGTGCCCGCCGGCAGGGCCGTACGCGCCGACATGCTGCGCCTGTTCGGCCTGCCCGATCTCGCCAAGGCGCGGCTGCTGCGCCAGGCCTTCGATGCGTCGCGTCCCAACGTCTACCGGGGTTTCTTCCCGCTGCAGAACGGGGTCGCGACCTACAAGGAGGGCATCGACATGGGCCCGGACATCGCCCATGCGGACGCACCGGTCGGCGGCGATCCGCTGTGCGAGGCGACGCCGCTCCCC
>JBMOJG010000609.1:0-2690 GCA_049316925.1 Alsobacter sp.
TGCTCGTAGCGCTGCGGAGGTCCGGCGAGAAAGCGGAAGCTGGCGTGATCGACGCCGTCGGCGGCCTCGGCATGGGACGCCAGCAGTATCTGTCCTAGATCGCTAAGACGGAAGATGAAAGGCACCGCGACGTAGAGGCCCCTGCGTTCGGCTGCCAAGGCCAGCCGCGCGACCTCGGCAGCCGTCACCCCGCACGGCTTCTCGATCAGGAACGGAATGCCGCGTGCGATCAGTGCATCGGCGAGTTCGGGCATGTCGCTGTGACGCCCAAAGACGAACGCGAAATCGATGGCGTTGGCAGCGAGCAGGTCGGCCTGCCCGCGATAGGCCCTGCACCGGAAGCGCGCCGCCAGCTGCGTCTCGGTCTGGCCTGTCGAATCGCAGATGCCGACGACCTCCACATCGCTGCGCTCGATCGCGTCGAGATAAAGCGGCACATGCCAATGATTGGATTCGATGATGGCGATTTTCATGGCGTCATGCCCGGGCGACAACGGGAGGGATTAGATCGACTGCGTGACCGCTGACTGCCGACTGGAGGATCGCGACGGTCGCCGCCAGCGTGCGCGACGCGTCCTCTCCGCTCGATAACGGCTCGGCTTCGCCGCGGATGACCGCGCAGAAATGCGCGAGTTGGCACTGGTAGGCGTCGGCCATCGGCTGAAGACGGCTCTCGCGAAGGAGCGGCTGGTTCCAGCCCGTCTCGCGACCATGCGCGTAGCGCCAGATCTGGAGGTCTGGGAACTCGAGCGAGCCCTCGGAGCCCAGGTAGCGGGCGAAATTACCACGGCTGATCGCAATAGTCGGGTTCTCGCCCGTATTCGCGTCCCACGACCAGGGCGAGGGCGCGGCATCGGATGCGGTGATAGTTCCCAGTGCCCCGTTCTCGAAGCGGAGCAGGGCCGCCGCCGTGTCCTCGACGGCGAGGCCACGGCCGAAATGTCCGGTGGCTGCGCTGACGAACGCGATCTCGCCGCAGATGAAGCGCAGCAGATCGACCTCATGGATCAGATTGGTCATAACGGGCCCTGCGCCGGTCTGGGTACGCCATGCTATGTCGAAATAGTCGCGCGGCTTCAGCACTGCCCAGAGCACGTTGACGGCGAGCAACCTGCCGATCTCGCCATCGGCGACGATCCGACGCGCCTCGGCACCGATCGGATTATGCCGGCGATGATGGCCGACGAGTATGCGCACGCCTCGTTTCGCCGCCGCCTCCACCAGCCTTGCAGCCGCAGGCAGGTCGACCGCGATCGGCTTCTCGACGAGCAGATGCGCGCCGGCGGCGATGGCTGCGAGCCCGATCGCTTCATGGCTCGGCGTTGGCGTCGCGACGACGACTCCATGCGGCCGTTCGTGATCGAGCATGGCGTCAAGGTTCGGATAGAACGCCGCCCCCAATTCAGCGGCGAGCCTGGCGGATGCCGGGTTCTCATCGACGATGGCGCACAGACGGCATTCGGCGGATGCGGCGCAGAGCCGGGCGTGACGGCCACCGATCACGCCGACGCCGATCACGGCGATGTCGAGAGTCTGTGCCGTCATGGTCAGTACGTTGCCCTGCCGCCGCTGGCATCGAAGGTGAAGCCGGATGTGAAGCTGCAGGCCGGGCTGGCTGCGAAGACGGCGACCGCGGCGATCTCCTCGACCCTGGCAAAGCGATTCATCGGGATCCGCCCGCGCGCGGTCTGGATGTGAGCCGGCGTCATCTGCTTGAACAGATCCGTCTCAGCGATCGCCGGCGCGACGCAATTGATCGTGACGCCGGTCTCGGCCAGCTCTCTTGCGACAGCCTTGCTGAAACCGATGACGCCCGCCTTGGCCGCCGAATAGGCCGATGCTCCCGCCGATCCTTCCTTGCCAGCGATCGAGGCGATGTTGACGATCCGGCCGTAGCCGGTCGCGCGCATGTGCGGCACGGCCACCCGGCAGCAGTGAAAGACGCTGAAGAGGTCGACCCGGATCACACGGTCCCACTCGGCGAGCGGATAATCGTCCATCGGGCCTATGGGGCCATTGATCCCGGCATTGTTGATCAGGACCTCAATCCGGCCGAACTCGGCCAGCGTCAGCGCGAAGGCCTGCTCGACAGACGCGGCGTCGGCAACATCGACAATGGCTGCGAGCGCCGGCGCCTGGCCCAGTGTCTCGGCGAGGCCGGACAGATCGAGGTCCCAGATCGCGACCTTGCATCGTCGCAGCATCAACTCGCGCGCAATTGCTGCGCCGATGCCGCGGGCGCCGCCCGTCACGATCGCGCATTGCCCGTCGAAGCCTGTTTCCATCTGCCGATTTCTCCAGATCCGTCGGCGGCGAGGTGGGCGGCGCGCCGGAGCCAACCGGCTGCGGCACGCCGCCCAGGCTGCGTCAGAGCTTCTTCAAGGCTTCTTCGTATTTGGCCTTGATTTCGGCATACGCGTCCTCCGGCGTACCGTCACGCAAGACCATGCGGACCATCGCGTCGCCGAGGATCGTGTTGAAGGTCGAGGCGATGATCGAATAGTTGACCATCTTGCCACGTGCCTTGATCAGGTCACCCCAAGCGAGCTGATTGGCGGCGTCGGCCTGCTTGAAATACGGCGCCTCATAGGCGGAACGCCGCGACACGACTTCACCGCCTTCGGCCGCGATCGCCTGAGCCTCCGGACCGGTCATGAATTTGGTGAAGGCCCAGGCCGCCTCCCGCCTGG
>JBMOJG010000610.1:0-2688 GCA_049316925.1 Alsobacter sp.
TGTAGAGCGTGTAGCTGGGTTCGCTGGATTCCAGCCACACGCACGGCACCTGGGCGTCGATGTGCTTGGCGCGCAACTCGGCATAGTTGGCGTCGCGGCCGGCCACGCGGTTGAACGGCGCCAGGCCGCGGTCGACCATCAGCACGGCCTTGGTTTTGTGCTTGGCCAGCGTGATGGCCTCGTCCAGCAGCGGCTTGTACGGCACCACCTTGCCGCCGCGGCTGCCGGCGTCGCTGCTGACGATGACCGTGGGCTCGGCGTCGTCGATGCGGGTGGCCAGGCTGTGGCTGGCAAAGCCGCCGAATACCACCGAATGGATGGCGCCGATGCGCGCACAGGCCAGCATGGTGAAGGCGGCTTCGGCCGTCATCGGCATGTAGACCAGCACCCGGTCGCCCTGCTTCACACCCAACGCCACCAGGATGGCCGCCATGCGCTGCACTTCGTCGCGCAACTGGGCGAAGCTGTAGACCACTTCCTGGTCGACCTCGGTGGACACCCAGACCAGCGCGGGCGCGTCGGGCCGCTGGGCGGCATGCCGGTCGACCGCGTTGTGGCACAGGTTGGTGCGGCCACCGACATACCACCTTGAAAACGGCGGGCGGCTGTTGTCGCAGACCTGCGCAAACGGTGTCTGCCAGTCGATCAGTGCGGCCTGCTCGCGCCAGAAGCCGTCGCGGTCGTCGATCGAACGGCGGTAGAAATCGGCATAGTGGGTCATGGCTTGTCTCCTGCTGGCGGGGCGATCCGGTCGGGCGGCCGGCTTGGCCGATGATTGCAAAGCCTGGCACTGACGGCACACTGACTGGCCCATGCGGCCCCAGGACCCCCTGAAACCGGGTGCTATGCTTACCACCAATGTCATCCCCTGTCCGTGCCCCAGCCCGCCTGCGTGCCTGTCTGGCCGTGGCATGGCTGGTCACGGCGTCCGGTTGGTCACAAGCCACGCCGGAGGCACCGGCCAACCCGCCCGCCACGGCTGCTGCAGCCACCGGCAATGCGCTGACCGACCCGATCATGAACCTGCTGGGCGAGCGCGGCCTGCTGCGCCCCCTGGGGTCGGCTGCCATGGTCGAGACCATGCGCAATTCGGTGCGCGACACCGCGTCCGACCTGGTCATGACGGCGATGAACTTCCTCGGCGTGCCGTACCGCCTGGGCGGCAGCAGCGAGCAGTCGGGCTTCGACTGCAGCGGCTTCACCCGCCACATCTTCGAGAACAGCATCGGCCTGGTGCTGCCGCGGCGCGCCGACGAGCAAGTCACCACGGCGGGCCTGCTGAACATCCACCGTGCTGAACTGAAGCCGGGCGACCTGGTGTTCTTCAACACCATGCGGCGCACCTTCTCGCATGTGGGTATCTATGTGGGGGACGACAAGTTCATCCACTCGCCCCGGGCCGGTGGTGCGGTGCGCATCGAGGACATGCGGGATTCCTACTGGTCGCGCCGCTTCACCGGCGCCCGCCGCGCCGACCTGAGCGTGGCCACCCAGCCCCTGCCCACCACCCGCTGATTCCGCAGGCTGGGCCGGCAGCCCCGGACAAGCCGGGGAAGTTCGCGGCACTGCACAATCCGGCCCCATGGGTGAAACCGTCATTCCGCTGGCAGACCTGCGCTACGCCGCGCCTGTGCCGGTCATCCCCGCACAGGCCGTCCCTGCAACCGGCCTGCTGGCCGATGCGCTGGGCCGGCCGCTGCGCGACCTGCGCATCTCGGTCACCGACCGCTGCAACTTCCGCTGCACCTACTGCATGCCCGAAGAGGGGATGGTGTGGGTGCCGCGCACCGAGGTGCTCACCTTCGAGGAGTTCGAGCGGCTCGCCCGCATCTTCGTCGAACGATTCGAGGTCGACGGCCTCCGCCTCACCGGCGGTGAGCCCACGGTTCGCGCCCATCTCCCGGTGCTCGTGGCCAAGCTCGCCGAGCTGCGTGTGCCGCCCGGGTCGAGCTCGCCGCTCGCGGGCCAGAAGCCCGATCTGTCGATCACCACCAACGGCGCCACCTTCCGGCTGCTGGCGCACGAACTGCGCGAGGCCGGGCTCGACCGGGTGAACATCAGCCTCGACACCCTCAAGCGCGACCGGTTCCAGCAGATGACCCGGCGCGACGAACTGGTGCGGGTGCTCGACGGCATCGAGGCCGCCAAGGAGGCCGGCTTCTCGCCGGTGAAGATCAACGCCGTCGTCGAGCGCGGCGTCAACGACGACGAGATCCTCGACCTCGCCCGCTTCGGACGCGAGCGCAGCGTCGAAGTGCGCTTCATCGAGTTCATGCCGCTCGACGCCACCGGACACTGGATGAACGACAAGGTGGTCAGCCAGGACGAGATCGTCGCCGCGATCGCGGCGGAGTTCCCGCTCGAGCAGGTGCCCGCCCGTGGCGCGGCGCCCGCCGATCGCTGGCGGTACCTCGATGGTGCCGGGATGATCGGCGTGATCCCGACGGTCACCAAGCCGTTCTGTGGCGACTGCGACCGGGTGCGGCTCACCGCCGACGGTCAGTTCCGCACCTGCCTGTTCGCGACCTCGGAGTTCGACCTGCGCGCGCTCATGCGCGCCGGCGCGAGTGACGATGACCTCGCCATGGAGATCCAACGCGCGGTCGGCACCAAGTGGGCCGGCCATCAGATCAACCAGGTGAACTTCATCCGTCCCACGCGCTCGATGAGCCAGATCGGTGGCTGACG
>JBMOJG010000611.1:0-2686 GCA_049316925.1 Alsobacter sp.
CGGCGCGAACACCGTGAACGGGCCCCGGCCGGACAGGGCATCGACCAGCCCCGCCGCCTTCACGGCGGCAATCAGCGTGTTGAACTGCCCGGCCGCTTGAGCGGTCTCGATGATGGATGCGGCTTTCGCCGGCAGAGCCACGAAGGCGAACGCAACGATGGTCAGGATGAAACGCAAGGATCGCATGGTACATGTCTCCAACAGCGCTCGATTGGCGCCATTGAGAACTACGATCACGACCATGCGAGGTATGCAGGACGCGCGAGGTTTTTTTGGAAGCCGGGCACCACGCGGCTTTTGCCATCACACTAACCGACGATTCTTGTCGTGCGCGGCTGCCTGGGGCCCTGTCAGTGGTGCTGTCCAACACAACGAAAAGGGCTCAGAAGTACCGAATTCCAGCTGTCCTCATGCCAACGGCCCTTTGCGCTGACTCAGCGTCGGTTCCAAACTGGACGATGCGAAAAACCTCGCCTTTTTTGAGCGCCTTCGTGATTCGCAGCTCGAAAATGGAGGCTTGGTGTCGAGACGACGATGAGTGGCAACCGGACAGCGCCATCGGCGGCAAGCCCCCGACAGCGCCGATGAATGGCTCTCCGGCGACCCTGCCGGCATGAGCCCTGACACTGGAAAATTCCAGCGCCGGCTGGCCAGGAAATGGGTAGCGCTTCAGCCCTCCGCCGTTCACCAGCGCAAAGCGGCGGTGTGGACCGGGGCATCCCATAGCGCCCGGGTGGCGTCGTCGAGGAGCGTGACGCTGATCGAGCAGCCGGCCATCTCGAGCGACGTGACGAGCGAACCGGTCAGGTGCCTCGATACGGAGAGCCCACGGCCGGTGAGGATCCTTTGTGCAGCGTTGACCATCAGGTAAAGCTCCATCGTCGGGGTTCCTCCGAAACCGTTGACGAGGAGCAGGCATTCCGAGCCCGCCGCCGGCGAGAGGTCGCCGAGGATCGCACCAAGCATCTCTTCGGCGATCGCATCGGCCGTGGCGAGCTTGACCCGGCGGCGGCCCGGCTCGCCGTGAATGCCAACGCCCATCTCCATCTCATCATCGGCCAGAGCGAAGGTCGGATTCCCCGCTGCGGGTACGGTGCAGGAGGTCAGCGCCACGCCCATGGACCGGGTGCGGGCGTTGACATCGAGACCGAGCGCCTGCAGGTCGGCCAGCGCCCTGCCCTGCTCGGCTGCTGCGCCGACGACCTTTTCCACCACGAGGGTCCCGGCGACGCCGCGACGGCCGGTGGACCATGTGGACTTCTCGACGGCGACGTCATCGTCCGTAACCACGGTGAGCACTTCGCGGCCGGCCATTTCGGCTGCCATCTCGAAGTTCATCACGTCGCCCTCGTAGTTCTTCACGATGAAAAGCACACCCGCGCCGGTGTCGACCGCCTCGACAGCGGCGATCATCTGGTCAGGCGTGGGTGATGTGAACACCTGGCCGGGGCACGCTGCGTCGAGCATGCCGGTGCCCACGAATCCCGCGTGCAGCGGTTCGTGGCCGGACCCACCGCCGGACACAAGCGCCGCCTTGCCCGACGTCAGCGTGCGGCGGCGGACGAACTTCCGCTCGTCACCGAGCACGATGATGTCGCCATGGGCTGCAGCGAAGCCGTCGAGGCTTTCGGAGAGCACTGTTTCGACGGAATTGATCAGCTTCTTCATCGTTTTCCTCCCGGTTTGCATAGCCGCCGGGCCAGTGTTGCTCGACAACTGCCCGGCCTCAGTCCAGGTCCTCGACCAAGCGCGCGAGCTTGCGGGCAAAGTCGGCGACCATGTCGTCGATCACCTTGTTGTGCTTGGGATTGCCCACGTCCGCCACCGTGACCGTAATGGTGCGGAGGCGTTTCGCGCCTGCGATGAGTTTGGGCCGCTGGCGATGGGCGCGGGAATAGTCTCCGAGGAAGGCTCGCCGATCTTCCTGTGAGAAGTGACAGACATCGAAGATCGTCTCGAGATGTTTGGCGGGGATGGGCGTCGGATAGGCTGGATTGGCGATCTGCGAGACGAAGGAACGGTTCTTGCCGAGTGCGCTGGCCAGGCGTTGGCGGGTCCCGGAAGGCCGGTTGTCGAGGACGCGCTGCAGCACGCGCTTGTAGCCAGAGACTGCGTCGGGGGCTTCGGCCGGTCCGGGCGCCGACGTCATGCCGGTGCCCGAAGGTCGACGGCGGCAATGGCCGCCTTGGTGCGGCCCAGGGCTGCCGGCGCGACGGAGACCGAACGCAGTCCCGCCCGGAGCAGATGCCCAATGACAGCAGGGTCGCCGGCGGCATCGCCGCAGAGGCTCACCTCGCGTCCCGCCTCCCGGCCGAAGCGCGCGACGCCTGCAATGAGCCGCAGAACAGCGGGATGCAGCGGGTCGGCGAGATCCGCGACCGCCTCGCTGTCACGGCCGGCGGCCGTCACGTATTGCGTTAGATCATTCGAGCCTATGGAAAAGAAATCGGCGTCGAAGAGATCGACCGCCACTGCGGCGGCCGGCACCTCCACCATGATGCCAAGAGGTGGGCGGCCGAGCATCTGGCCGACCGCCTCCAGCGCCAAGTGCTCTTGCTGAATAAGGCCGCGCGCCTGCTCCAGTTCGGCAGGCGTCGTCACCATTGGAAGCATGATCTTGACGGCTCCGTACGCAGAGGCGCGCAGCAGCGCGCGGACCTGCACCCGGAACACATCCGGGTGACGC
>JBMOJG010000612.1:0-2686 GCA_049316925.1 Alsobacter sp.
GACAAGATCATCGTGGCCGGCCTCCTCGGCATGACGGCGCATGGCCTCCGACTCCACCATGTTGAGCCGGCAGCCGAAGGTGACGACCTCGACGCCCATCAGCCGGTCATGCCGGCAAACAACGCAGGGTCCAGCACGCCCATGTGCTCGATCGCGGTGGGCCCGGTCATCAGCACATGGCCGTCGCTCTCGCGCCAGTGGATGGTCAGGTCGCCGCCCGGCAGGCTCACCCGCACGGTGCGCCCGGTCAGGTCCTTGCGAACGGCCGCCACCGCCGCCGCGCAGGCGGCCGAGCCGCAGGCCAGCGTCAGGCCCGCGCCGCGCTCCCAAACCCGCAGCGTCAGCGCATCGCGGGCCGTGACATGCGCGAGCGAGATGTTGGCCCGCTCCGGGAAGATCGGATGGCCCTCCAGCAGCGGCCCGATGCGCGACAGGTCATGGGCATTGACGTCGTCGACCCAGAAGATCGCGTGCGGATTGCCCATGTTGACCGCCGAGGGCGTGTGCAGAACGGGCGCGTCGATGGGGCCGATCTGCAGCTCGAAGCCAGTGGTGTCGCGGAACTCCTCGGCCAGCGGGATCTCGTCCCAGGCGAGCCGCGGCACGCCCATGTCGACCGTGTAGGTCGCCTCGTCGAGGCGTGTCGTCGGCAGCAGGCCGGCACTCGTCTCCAGCAGCACGGCATCACTGCCGGCTTCCGTCGTCAAAAGCCGGTCGACGCAGCGCGTCCCGTTGCCGCAGGCCGCCGATTCCGAGCCGTCGGTGTTGAGGATCCGCATGAAGGCGGTCGTTCCCGGGGTGCGCGGATCATGCAGCACCATCAGCTGGTCGAAGCCCGATCCGGGGCCGGCAGCAATGGCGCGCGCCTCGTCGGGCGAGACGCGCAGGGCGCGTCCGCGCAGGTCGAGGATCACAATGGCGTTGCCGATGCCGTTCATCTTGGTGAAGTGCAGGCCGGCCAGCGGGCTCATCGGAGTCATGTCCATTGCGGCGGGGGACGATGCTCCCCGGCGCAGCGTCATATCGCGAAGCGGGGGTCCGGCGCCACAGGGCGATTCGGGAACTCGACCAGCGACGGTGCGTCTGCCTATTCTGGATCGTCCCGACAAGCGTGATTCGGCAGAGTGCGGCACCCGGCAAGCGCCGGCAGACGAGGCGACGGCCATGGCCCTGGACAGCATCATTCGCAGGCTCGGACTGGCCGCAGTCGTGGCATGGGGCGCGGCCGGCCTGGTCGCCGCATCGGCGCAGACCACTGTGGCGCCACCACGTCCGGTCGAGACCCAGCCACTGCCGCCTTTGCCGGGCGCACCGGCCGCGCCGGCGATGCCTTCGCTTCCAGCCGTCCCACCTGCCCCGCCGCCAGCCGTCGCAGCCCCAAGCCAGCCGGCACCGCCCCCGGTCACCCAGACGCCGCCGCCCGCGCCGATCCAGCCGCAGCCCCCGGCCGCTGCCGTGCCGCCGCTGCCGGTGCCGCCCGGGACGGTGCCGCCGACACCCCCGGCAGCCGTCGCCGGACAGGAGACCCTCGCGCCGCCGCCGGTCGACAGTTCGACGCCGGACACGGTCGAGCTCGCCGCCCGGCCAGCCGCCTTGCTGCGCGGACAGGCGACATGGGACGAGGGCTACGACAAGCTCACCCAGAGCTTCCAGCGGTTGCAGTCCGAGATGGACAGGGCCGGGGTCCGCGTCACCGGCAAGCCGCTCGCGACCTTCCTGGAGACCGACGACATGGGCTTCCGCTTCCAGGCGCTGCTGCCGGTTGCCACGCCGCCGGCCGCCCGCCCGCCCGGGTTGCCGGCCGATATCGTCTTCGGGTCCACGCCCGCCGGCAAGGCGATCCGCTTCGTCCACAAGGCGCCCTATGACGACATCGACAGCACCTACGAGGCGGTGTCGGCCTATCTGGACACCAAGGGCATCGAGGTGAAGGACAGTTTCACCGAGGAGTATGTCGCCATCGGCTCCGGCCCGGGCGACACCGGGCTCGAGCTCTACATCTACGTGCAGCCGAAGTGAAACCATCGCAGCGCCTGCCGCTGGCGGTCGACAATGTGCTGTTCGATCTCGACGGGACGCTGACCGACCCCAAGCCCGGCATCACCGGCTCCGTCCAGGAAGCCCTGCGGCTGCTCGGCTATCCGGTCCCTCCTGCCGACGACCTGGTGTGGATGATCGGCCCGCCGCTGCGCGCCAGCTTCGCCCGGCTGCTCGGCTCCGATGCGCTCGCCGATGAGGGCGTGCGGCTCTACCGCGAGTCCTATGGCGACATCGGCCTGTTCCGCAACGCCGTCATCCCCGGCATCCCGGAGTTGCTCGACACGCTGGTTGCGGGCGGCTTCGTCCTGCACGTGGCGACGTCGAAGCCGCGCGATTACGCCCGCCGCATCCTGGCGCACTTCGACCTCGCCGACCGCTTTCGCTCGATCCATGGTTCGGAGTTCGACGGTACCCGCACCGACAAGGCCGAGCTGATCCGCCACCTCATCGTCGGGGAGCAGATCGACCCGGCGGCAGCCGTGATGATCGGCGACCGCGAGCATGATGCCCACGGCGCGCACGCGGCCGGCATGCCGGCGCTGGGGGTCCGGTGGGGCTACGGCTCGGACGACGAACTCAAGGCCGCCGGCATGCTTGTGCTGGCCAACCACCCGCGCGATCACGCCGCCGCGCTCAGGCGCCGCTG
>JBMOJG010000613.1:0-2676 GCA_049316925.1 Alsobacter sp.
ATCGAGCCCAAGCGTCGTCGCAAGCCCACCCAGGCTGTCGGCGGCGATCGGCGGGTAGAGCGACGGCATGAAGGCATCACGCGAGGTCTGGTCGAACAGGATCCAGGCGATCTGCCCCGGCTGGGCGGCGACAAGCCGCCCCCAGACGGCGTAGCGCTTGGGCCACACGTCCTCGCCCTCGTCGTAGAAGCGCCGGGCGTCGCGGTTGACCACGATGCCGAACACGACGCAGTCGAGCCGCGTGATGATGCCGCCGTCGAAGCGCGGCGCCCGCGCGTCGATGGCCACCGCATGGCACTGCGTCGGATCTCCGACAGGCTCGACGCCGTGGCCGAGCAGCAGCCGCAGCACCGTGCCGGTGTTGTAGGGCGTGCCGCGGACGAGGAAGTTCTCCGCCGCCTCGCCCCAGTGCTCGCGCATCCACGGAATGTTCGCCTCGAACCCGCCGGCCGCCGCCACCAGCGCGGCAGCATGGACCTCGTGCTCGCTGCCGCCGGACCGGACCGTGGCCGACCGGAACGTTCCAGAGTCGACGGAAAGCGCCACCACCTCGCTGTCGTACCGCACGACGACGCCGAGCCGCTCGGCAGTCGTGTAGAGCGCATTCAGCATCGCCCGGCCGCCACCGAGAAAGAACGAGTTGGTGCGGCCGAGACTGAGCGTCCCGCCGAGCGAGGGCTGCCAGCGCACGCCCTGCTGCTCGATCCAGCCGAGCATGTCCTTCGACTCGCGGATCATCAGCCGCGCCAGCGCCTCGTCGGTCCGCCCGCCGGTCACCTGCAGGAGATCGTCGTAGAACTCCGCCTCGCTGTAGGGGCCCGAGAGCGTGGCCGTGGCGCTGTCGTGGGCGCAGCGCATGTTGCGGGTATGGCGGGTGTTGCCGCCGCGGTAGAATTTCGGCGCCGCCTCGAGCACCAGCACACGGGCCCCGGCACGCCGCGCCGCAATGGCGGCGCAGAGCGCGGCATTGCCGCCGCCGATGATCAGCACGTCCCAGTCCTGCGTCATGCTTTGCCTTTCGATCCTCAGACCAGCCCGGCGAGACCGGCAACGGCCGCCAGCCCGAGGGCGATGAGCGGGCTGCCCTTCCAGCGCAGCACCGCGGCCGCGGTCAGCGCCGTAATGCCGATGGCCTGCCAGCTGACCGCCGCGACCCCGCCGAGCAGCAGGCCGCTCGACAGCACGAGCCCGACGGTGACCGGTGCAATGCCGCGCTCGGCGAGGCGGTACCAATCACGCCCCCGGACACGGTCGACATACCGTGCCGCCGCGTACGTGATCAGAAAGGGCGGCGTCGACACCGCCAGCATCGACACCAGCGCACCGGCGCCACCGGCGACATTCCAGCCGATCAGCGCCACCACGATGACGTTCGGGCCGGGCGCCGCCTGGGCGAGCGCAAACAGCGTCACGAAGGTCGGGCTGCTCATCCAGTGATGGCTGTCCACCACGGCTTTGTGCATCTCCGGGATGACCGCGATGATGCCGCCGAAGGCCATCAGCGACAGCAGCGCGAACTGGACCGCGAGCTCCCCAAGCACGCCCTTGTCACTCATGGGCGCCGACCCAGAACGACGGCGGCAAGGCTCACCGGCAGGACGGTGGCAAGGATCACGATCAGCGGCAGCTTCACCACCGCCATCGCGATGACCGTCACCAGCATGGCGGCGAGCGCCCGCGGATCGGTGCGGAACCGCCATGACATCCGCAGCCCCATGGCGATGATCAGGCCGGCTGCCGCCGCCGAAACCGCCCGAAAGAGCCCCTGCACCGCCGGCTGCTGCGCAAAGGTCTCGGCGAGCACGCCGATGCCGATGACGATGATGCTGGGCAGCAGCACCAGCCCGGTCAGGGCTGCCGCCGCTCCGGCCAATCCGGCGAAGCGGGTGCCGACGAACACCGCGATGTTCATCACATTGCCGCCCGGCAGGATCTGGCTCACCGACAGGGCGTTGACGAGTTCCTCGTCGGTCATCCAGCCGCGCTTCTCGACCAGCATCCACCGCACCCACGGCAGCACCCCGCCGAAGCCGACCAGGCTGATGCCGGCGAAGGCCAGGAACAGCGAGGCCGGGCCGACCGTTCGGCCGTCCGGCTGATCCAGCACGGTCATGCCGTGTGTCCGTGCGGCGCGGCTCCGGCAAGGATAGCAAGCAGTCGGACGAGTTCGGTTGCGTCGAGCGTGTCGAACCCTGCCGCAGTACCGACGACATCCGCCGCAGAGGCAGCAGGCAGCACGGCGGCCAGGCCGTCGCGCGCCTTGGCGGCGAGCCGTTCGGCGGTCACCGGCCGGCCCCAGATCCCCGGCGGCCCGTCGCAGGAGCCGTTGGCCGTGCCGCCATCGTGCTCGACCTCGATATCGAGCGTCATCGCGTCGAACCGGCCCTGGCGGGACGGGTCGGCGACGACGGCGATCAGCGGCAGCAGGGCCACCATGTCGGGCGCGAAGCGGCGCGCATCGGTAAAGCTTGCCACCGTCACGGCGCCGTCCAGCAGCGCGGCCGCAGCGGTGTACTGGAAGCTGAACTTGCCGGCGAGCCCGGTCGCCGGCGCTGGCCGGTCGACATACGGCATCGGCGGCGCCACGATGGCGACGCGGGCGATGCGGCTGCCAGGCGGGATGCTGGCGCGCGCCGCCAGCGCGGCGGTGATGACGAAATGCGTGCCGTACTGGCT
>JBMOJG010000614.1:0-2673 GCA_049316925.1 Alsobacter sp.
AGCCCGGCGACTTCGCTCTCCAGCCGCGCCCGCGCTTCGGAGGAGGCGCGCAACAGGCGCTCGGCCGCCTCAAGCTCAAGCTGCCGGGTCTGGCGCTCCGCCTGCCGCTCGGCCAAGCGCTCCGTCGCGACCGGCTGCGGCTGGGCCACCGCAGGTCGATCCGGCGCAGCCAGTGCGGCCGCGAGCGCCAGCCCAAGGCCCCAATCCGCTAGGCGGCGGCAGTCCACCGGCATGGCGTGTCCATGATTCGCTCAAACGCGATGATAGGGATGGCCGGACAGGATTGTCATGGCCCGGTAGAGCTGTTCGGCGACCAGCACCCTGACGAGCTGGTGCGGCAGAGTCATGCGGCCGAAGGCGATGCGCTCCTGCGCGGCGGCCGCCAGCGCCGGATCAAGCCCGTCGGCACCGCCGATCAGAAAGGCCACCTCGCGTTGTCCGGCGTCACGGCGCTGCGCCAGGCTGCGGGCAAAGTCGTCGCTGTCGGTCATGGTGCCGCGCTCGTCGAACGCCACCAGCGCGGCATCGCCGGCCCGGGCCCGCAGCGCCGCGGCCTCCTCGCGCTTGCGGTCGGCGGGGCGCGCCGCACGGCTCTCCGGCAATTCGGCGATGTCGAAACCGCTCATGCCCAGACCGCGGCCGACGGCCTGGATCCGCTCGGCGTAGCGCACAACCAGATCCCGCTCGGGGCCGTCCTTCAGACGGCCGACCGCCAGAACCAGAATGCGCATGGCCGCCCCTGCGGGCGCGTCAGGAGACGACGCGCTCGCCCGGACGGTCGCCACCCCACATCTTTTCCAGATTGTAGAAGTGGCGGACCTCGGGCCGGAAGACGTGAACGATCACGTCACCCGCGTCCACGAGGACCCAGTCGCAATGGGGCATGCCCTCGACCCGCAGGTCCTTGCGGCCCTGCAGCTTCAGACCCTCGATCAGACGGTCGGCGATCGATCCCACATGCCTGTTGGACCGGCCGGACGTCACGATCATGGTGTCTGCGAGGGAGGTCTTGCCCGCCAGGTCGATCACGACCGTTTCCTCGGCCTTGGCATCGTCAAGCAGTGCCAGGACATGCGGGAGCAGGGCACCGTCATCCGGACCTATCGGACCGGTTGCGGCGAGGGGCGAAGCCGGTTCGGCTTGCCGCACATGGGCTGTCGTCAGCGTGATACCCTCTTGTGTCCATGCGCCCAAAGACCCGGCGCACCCCTTTACTATAAGCCAGCCGGCGTAAAGATCCAATGACGGTGCGTCTGCGGATTTACGTCAGTCCGGGGCGAGACCCTGGCCGGCGGCGCGCAGCGCAGTCGACGACAGGTCGGACCGGCGGCCGTGCAGGAAGATCCAGGCCGGCGGCGGCGCCCCGGCGAGCAGCCGCGCATCGGTCTCGTCGAGCCGGTGGCCGCGCAGCGCCATGGCGGCAACGGCATTGGAGGCCCGCAGCGTGGAGCCGGGCCGGTCGATCACCGCCAGCGGCACCAGCCCGGCAATGCGCCGCCAGCGCTGCCAGCGGTGGAACGCCGCCAGATTGTCGGCCCCCATCAGCCAGACGAAGCGGACGCCGGGGCAGCGGCGGACGAGGTAGCTGATCGTGTCATGGGTAAAGCGGGTGCCGATCTCCGCTTCGAAACCGGTGACGTCGATGCGCGGGTCCGCCGCCACAACGCGGGCCGCTTCCATCCGGGCGGCGAGCGGCGGCAGGCCGGAATTGTCCTTCAGCGGATTGCCGGGCGTGACCAGCCACCAGACGCGGTCGAGACCCAGGCGGGTCAGGGCAATGCGGCTCACCAGCCGGTGGGCGGCATGCGGGGGGTTGAAGCTGCCGCCCAACAGGCCGATGCGCATACCGGTCGCGTGGCGCGGCAGGATGGGGGGCAGGCCCGCGCCCGGCCGCGGCCGGACCAGCGGACCCTCGGTGCGCAGGCCGCCACCGGACGGGTCCAGCTCGCTCACAGCCGGCCGTCGCGGGCAGCGGCGAGGATGGCGAGCGCCGCCGCCTCGTCGAGAGGCAGAGGGTTACCGCCTGCGGTGGGATCGACCACCGCCATGGCGGCGATCTCGGCGAAGCGGCTGTCGTCGACGCCGAACGCCGGCAGCGTGTGCGGGACGCCGACGGCGGCGCGCAGAGCCAGGACCCAGTCCAGGAACCCCTCGAAACTGGCCGGCAGCTCCAGATAGGCGGCGGCGCGTGCCAGCCGGGCGGTGATCGCCGGCCGGTTGTGCACGAGCACATAGGGCATGAACACCGCGTTGGTCAGGCCGTGATGGGTGTCGTAGAGTGCGCCAACGGGATGGGACAAGGCGTGGATGCCGCCCAGCCCCTTCTGGAAGGCGACAGCCCCCATGGCGGCGGCGGCCATCATCCAGGCGCGGGCCTCCATGTCGGTGCCGTCGGCAACGGCGCGCACCAGCCCGTCCTTGGCCAGGCGCATGCCCTCCAGGGCAATGCCGTCGGCCATGGGGTGGAACCCCGGGGCGCACCACGCCTCGAGGCAATGTGCGAGCGCGTCCATGCCGGTGCCGGCCGTCAGCCGCGGCGGAAGGCCGACCGTCAGGGCCGGATCGCACAGAACCACCTTCGGCATCATGCCGGGGTGGAAGATCACCTTCTTGGTGTGGGCCGCCTCCTGGGTGATGACACCGGCGCGTCCGACCTCGGAGCCGGTGCCGGCC
>JBMOJG010000615.1:0-2669 GCA_049316925.1 Alsobacter sp.
GGACAGGTCGGCCGTGCCGCCGTAAGCCAGCACCTCCTTGCCAGAGACTTCGGCAAAGTCGCCCCTGCCGCCTTCAGGGCCGCCGCGGGCTGCAATCATCCCGTCAAAGCTCGTCGAGCGATCAGACCACACCACGACGCTGCCGCCGTCCCCCGCCGCAAGCGCGTTGGCGCTGATCCGCGTGGCGGCGTCGATTGTGACCTGCTCGGCGCGCTGCAGCGTGCCCTGTCCCTGCAGGTCCCCGCCGATGCGGACCGTGCCGCCACCGGCGGCGCCGCTGACATCGATGCGCGCGCCCTTGAGGGAGACCGATTGTCCGGTGATGGTGACGGTGCCGCCGCGCGCCGGCGGACGGGAAGCCGTTCGCGGCCGCGCCGATGCCGTAGCGGCCAGCCGGCCCGACACGGTGACGCGGCCGCCGGCGCCACCGCCGAGGACGATGGCGCCCGAGCGTCCGCCGACGCTGCGCGCCTCGACGGTGCCGGACAGGTTGATGGCATTGCGGGCCATGTCGCGGGCCGTTGCAGCCTTGATCTCGACACGGCCACCCGGCGCGCGGATCTTGCCGCTGCTCTGGATCAGCGCGTCGTTTCCGGCGGCGCCGGAGGACGGAACCGAGACCTGGAGGAAACCGTCGCCCGACAGGTCGAGCGTGGCGCGTTCGCCCGCACCAAGGCCGACGCGGCCAAGCGGCACGCTGATCGTGCCGGCATTGTCGACGGCGCCGCCGATCAGCGCCGCGTAGCCGCCGGGACCAATCTCGATGGCGCCACGGTTGACGACGGCAGCGGACTGGCCCGATCCGGAGAAGCTGCGGCGGCCCGCCTTGAAGTCGTCGTCGGAGATGCCGAGCGTCGAGGCGACGAAACCTCCGGCGCGAACGCTGCCGGTCGGCGTGATGACGATGCCGTTCGGGTTGACGAGGTAGACCTGCCCGTTGGCGCTGATCTGGCCGGCGATGGTCGAGGTCGTGGTGCCGGTGACCCGGTTGAGCAGCGCGGCGCTGGCCGACGGCTGCTGGATGGCGACGCTGTTGCCCTGACCAACGGAGAAGCCCTGCCAGTTGACGATCGCCGCCTGGGAGGACTGGCGGATCGTCATCGCGCCGGGTGACGGCGTGGCGATGCTGACCGCGCCATAGGCGACGCTGCCACCGGTAGGCAGTTCACCGGCCCGCACGACGACCGGCCCGGACAGCGCAGTGCTGGCCAGCAGGGCGAAGGTCAAGGGGGTCTTGCTGCGCATCATGGCCGAAACACCTCCGCCCGCGGACGACGGGCGGTCCCCATCAGAACTTCAGCGAACCGACCACCGTGAACCGGTTGGCGTCGGGTAGTCCGTCGTCGCGATACCGGCGGCCGAACTCGACCGTCAGCGAGGCCTGCGACACGCCGGCATCGGGTGATGCCGCGAGACGCAAGCCGACGCCGATGGACGACACATTCGTGGTCCCCTGCTCGAAAATCGTCGGCCGATGCAGGTAAAGCGCCCCGGTCGCCGCGAACGCATAGGGCATCACCGACAGCTGAACCGGACCGGCCGGCAGCAGCCAGGGCGAATTCACTTCGCCGCGGACCACCCAGCCGCTGTCGCCACCAAGCGTGCCGGCGTCAAAGGTCGACAGCTCCTGGAAAGACGCGATGCCGAGTTGCTCGGCACGCGGCAGGGCGCTGTTGAAGGCGGTCTGCCCGCGGGCCAGGAGGGCGATGCCGACATGCTCCCCGATCGCCTGCGCGTAGGAGATGATCGCCTCGGCCTTGGCGAAATCAGCATCGGCGCCCTGCCGGGTCAGCGGCAGGATGGGCGTCGCATCGGCCGCCGTGCGGGCGCCGAACGCGTCGAGGCCGAAGGACGCGATGCCGCGGGCGAACAGGGATCCGGCGCCGGGGACCTGCCATGACACGTCGGAGGCAAGACGCAGCACCCGCAGCCGGTCGAGCGCCAGCGGCAGGGTGATGCCGACGAGCCGCGCACCGTCACGCTCCTCCTCGGCGTCAAAAATCACCTCGGATGCGAAGGTCAGGCCACGCGAGCGGATCCACGGATAACGCAACCGCGTCGAATAGCGCTCGAATTCGGTGGCGGTCTGCAGCCCGCCCTTCGCCTTCGGCGTGGTGCGGCTGTTGGTGGCTTCCAGGTTGAGGGTCAGGCCGTCGATGCCCAGCGGCACGACCACGCCGCCGGCAAGGGTGCGGACGCGCGGGTAGTCGCCAAAAAACGCGCCGACGCCGCTGGAATCATTGCCGCCGGGGTGGCCGGATGCCCGGAGGTAGATCGTCTCGCCAAACCCGAACGGGGTGTTGAGGTCGAGCCCGGCATTGGCCGTGACGCGGCCGAGATCGGTGGACAGCGTGTTGTCAAATCCGACAAAGCCGCCGACCATCTTGTACGTGCCCTGCACCACCAGCACGGTGGCCCCGGCCTCCTTGCCGGGCGTCAGGGCAGATCTCATGGCGACGCCGGGCGTGTCGCCGGCGATCATCAGCCGCCGCTCGATCTCGCCGAGGCGAAGCCCCTTCTGGCCGACCAGCGGCGACAGAACGGCCAGGACCCGCGCCCTCGCCCGCTCGGGGAGTTCGCCGACCTCGACCCGCTCGACAAAGCCGTCGACGACTGTCAGCCGCATGCGCCCGCCGTCGCGCAGGCTCTGTGCGGGCAGGACGACGCGG
>JBMOJG010000616.1:0-2665 GCA_049316925.1 Alsobacter sp.
CGCCCGCGTCGCCCCCGAGAAGGAGCCGCGCCTCGTGCGGCGGTTCCCTGGCGCGCGGCGAACGCGTTAGCTGGCTGGCCGTTCCGGCTTGAGGCGCTTGGCCTGCTGCCACAGCGCCTCCATCTCGTCGAGCCAGGCCTGCGCAGGGCTGCGGCCCTGCGCGGCCAGCCGGGCCTCGATATGGGCGAAGCGGGTCACGAATTTGAGGTTGGTGCCGGCCAGCGCCGCCTCGGGATCGACAGCGAGATGCCGGGCCAGGTTGGCGACCACGAACAGCGTGTCGCCCACCTCCTCGCGCACGCCGGCCGCATCGCCCGCATCCAGTGCGGCCTCGATCTCGCCGAGCTCCTCGCGCATCTTCGCGATGACCGCCCGCGGATCGTTCCAGTCGAACCCCACCGCCGAGGCCTTGGCCTGCAGCTTCACCGCCCGGGTGAGGGCGGGCATGCCCTCCGGCACGCCCGACAGCACGCCGGCCGGGGGCTCGGACGCCAATCCCGCTGCCGCGCGCCTTGCCCGGCGCCCGGCCTTCTCCGCGGCCTTGATCTCGCCCCACAGCGCCTTGACGGCTGCCGGCGACAGGTCTCGGGCGGTGCCGAACACATGCGGGTGGCGGCGGATCAGCTTGGTGGTGATCGCCTCGACGACGCCGCCAAAGTCGAACGCTCCCTGCTCCTGCGCCATGCGGGCATGGAACACCACCTGCAGCAGCAGGTCGCCGAGCTCGTCGCGCAGATCGTCCAGGTCGCCGCGCGCGATGGCGTCCGCCACCTCATAGGCCTCCTCCACCGTGTAGGGAGCGATGGAGGCGAAATCCTGCTCCAGATCCCACGGGCAGCCGCTGCCGGGCGTGCGCAGCGCCGCCATGATGGCGACCAGGTCGTCGATGGCCCGCGACGGGCGCGGCGGGGCAGGGGAAGGGGAAGGGGCAGAGGCAAGGGCAGGGGAATCGGCCAAGGGGACACCCGTGTGTGGACCGGCCCCTTCCTATCAGACGGATGGGAGCACGACACGCCTTGCGCGCGCTGACTGCGAGGCCGAGCGCGACCAGCCTTCCGACGCTGGGGTTCAAGCAGGACGGCGCGCCGAAGGTCAGGGCGTTTGCGGGCAGAGCGCTTTCGGACTGTTGGAAAAGGGCTCAGATCATCGCCAGCGGCCGCTTGCGCCGCGGCGGCGGGAAGGCGGCATCGAGGATCGCCAGATCCGCGTCGTCGAGGGTGATGTCGGCGGCCTGCCGGTTCTCGCGGACATGGGCGGGGTTGCCGGCCTTCGGGATGGCGATCACGCCGGGCAGGCGCAGCACGAAAGCCAGCGCGATCTGGGTCGGCGTCGCCCCGTGACGCTTGGCGACGGCCGCCAGCGGCTCCGAGCGCGGCAGCCCGCCCTGCTCGATCGGGCTGTAGGCCATCGCCGGCATGGCGCGCCCGTTGAGCCAGGGCAGCAGGTCGAACTCGGGACCGCGGCGGACGAGGTTGTACAGCACCTGGTCGGTTGCGCAGGCCTCGCCGCCTGCCAGCGTGACAAGCGCCTGCATGTCGGCCGTATCGAGATTGCTCACGCCCCAGAAGCGGATCTTGCCGGCCGCCTGCAGGGCCGCGAACCCGGCGACCGTGTCCTCCAGCGGATGGCTGCCCATCCAGTGCAGCAGGTAGAGGTCGATCCGGTCGGTGCCGAGCCGCCGCAGGCTGGCCTCGCACGCTGCCGCGAGGGCAGGGCCGGCGGCGTTGTGGGGATAGACCTTCGAGACCAGGAACACCTCGTTGCGCAGCCCGCGCAGGGCCTCGCCGACGAGGCTCTCGGTGCGCCCCTCGCCATACATCTCGGCGGTATCGATGACGGTCATGCCCAGTTCGACACCGAGCTGCAGCGACGCGATCTCGTTGCGGCGCTTTTCCGCCCGCTCTCCCATCTTCCACGTCCCCTGGCCGAGCGCCGGCACGGCGGTCCCGTCAGGCAGGCGGACGCTGCGGATCATGGGCGGGCTCCTTGGCTCGAAGCGTCAGGTCATTTACGCAAGATGGGCAGCACTCCCTCCCCACAATGTCTGATTCCGTGTGTCGGAACTTGGACGAACTGGTCCTTCCAACAGGTCGCCCCACAGATCCTCATTGGCCGCCGACCCGCGATCACGCCAAAAACTGGCGCAATTCAACCTAAAATTAAGCATTTTTTTCCAGAATTTCTTCCAATTCGTCAACAGATAATTTGCAACTTGAAGTGCACGCTACAGCTTAGGTAATCGGGGCAATTGCAATGGCGAGCAGCCGCAGCCTGCTTTCGCGGTTCGGCAAGGACACGTCCGGGGGGCTCGCAGTGCTCGCGGCGTTGATGCTTCCGCTTGCCTGCGCCACCGGCCTCGCCTCCATGGACTACACGATCTGGAGCCGCACGCAGGGCAGGCTCCAGCAGGCCGTCGACGCCGCCGTCATCGCCGTGCTGAAAGAGTCTCGGCTGATTGCCATGGACGCAGACCAGCTGAACGACTCGGCGACACGGATGGTGCAGTCGCAATCCGGGATCGACACGGGCACCCTGACCGTCACCGCCGCCTATGATGGGGGCAGCACGACATTGCGGGTCACGGCATCCCAGATCGTGCCGACAGTGTCAGGCAAGCTCCTCGGCATCCCATTTGATCGCGCAACCGCCACGTCGTCGGCCCGCG
>JBMOJG010000617.1:0-2661 GCA_049316925.1 Alsobacter sp.
GGACCCGCTGATTAAGAGTCAGCTGCTCTACCAACTGAGCTATGCGCCCATCAAAGCATGCGCGGGGCCTCAGCCCCGCAGCGGAGGGTGATTAGCAAAGACGGGGGAGCGTGTCCACCCCCGCGATGCATCCCTGTCCCGCATGCGCACCAGCCGGGCCCGAGAGGCGGGGCCGGCTGGCTGCGCGGGATCGTCTCAGCCGGCCACGAGCGCGTCGGGGAGGCCCTTCTGGCGCTTGGTCATCAGCCTGTTGAGCGCACCCACATAGGCGCGCGCCGAGGCCACCAGCGTGTCCGGGTCGGCCGACTTGGCGGTCACCGACTTGCCGTCCTCGCTGAGCCGCACCGACACCTCGGCCTGCGCGTCCGTGCCCTCGGTGACGGCGTGCACCTGGTAGAGCTCGAGCCTTGCATGGTGCGGCACCAGCGCCTGGATGGCGTTGAACGTGGCGTCCACCGGGCCGTTGCCGCGGGCCTGCACGGTCTGGTGCTGGCCGTCGGTGTCGAGCGTCAGCGTCGCCAGCTGCGGCCCCTGCGTGCCTGCGATGACGGTCAGCGCCACCACCTTGATGCGGTCGTGCGCCGAAAGGATCTCGTCGTCGACGAGCGCCTCGATATCCTCGTCATAGACGTGCTTCTTGCGATCGGCGAGGTCCTTGAAGCGCTTGAAGGCATCCTCCAGCGCGTTCTCGCCCAGCGCGTAGCCGAGCTCCTTCAGCTTCTCCTTGAAGGCATGGCGGCCAGAATGCTTGCCCATGACCAGCGAGGTCTTCGACACGCCGACCGATTCGGGCGTCATGATCTCGTAGGTCTCGGTGTTCTTGAGCATACCGTCCTGATGGATGCCGCTCTCATGCGCGAAGGCATTCCGGCCGACGATGGCCTTGTTGTACTGCACCGGGAACGAGGTGACGGCCGAGACCAGCTTGGAGGCCCGCGTCAGCATCGTCGTGTCGACGCCGCAGCCGAACGGGAAGCGATCGGCGCGGGTCTTCAGCGCCATCACCACCTCTTCCAGGGCGGCGTTGCCGGCGCGCTCGCCGATGCCGTTGATGGTGCATTCGATCTGCCGGGCGCCGCCGAGCAGGCCCGCCAGCGTGTTGGCCACCGCCATGCCGAGATCATTGTGGCAATGCACCGAGAAGATCGCCTTGTCGGAGTTCGGCACCCGCTCGCGCACCGTCTTGAACAGGGTGTAGTACTCCTCGGGCACCGTGTAGCCGACCGTGTCGGGGATGTTGATGGTGGTCGCCCCGGCCTTGATGGCGGCCTCGACGCAGCGGCAGAGGAAATCGATCTCCGTGCGGGTGCCGTCCTCGGCCGACCACTCCACGTCCTCGACCCAGTTGCGCGCCCGCGCCACCGACGTGGAGACGAGCTCCAGCACGCGCTCGGGCTCCAGTTGCAGCTTGTACTTCATGTGCACCGGCGAGGTGGAGATGAAGGTGTGGATCCGCCCGCGGGCAGCGTGCTTCACGGCCTCGCCGGCCCGGTCGATATCCTTCTGGCCGGCGCGGGCCAGGCCGGCGACGGTGGCGCGGCGCACACGCTTGGCGATTTCGGTCACGGCCTCGAAATCACCGTTCGACGCGATGGGGAACCCGGCCTCGATCACGTCGACGCCCATGCTGTCGAGCAGGATGGCGACCTCGAGCTTTTCCTCGAGCGTCATGGAGGCGCCGGGCGACTGCTCGCCGTCGCGCAAGGTGGTGTCGAAGATGATGACCCGGTCGGTCGTGGAGGTTGAGGGCGAGGTGGCAGTGGACGATGTCATGGCGGTGGTTCCTGTCTGCGCGCCCGGCCCGTGGCGGAGCGTCCTGCGGTGTGGCGTGTCCGAGGATCCCCTGAGTGCCCAGGCGCGAGCACCCGGCCGGCCCTCAGGGGCGGCTAAGAAGCAGGAGGCCGGTAAGGCTGGCGACGGCGCAAAGGCCTGCGTGCTGGCCGGCGGGGGCCAGAACACTCAGGCGCTGCAAGGTGGCGAACGGGGCCACGGCACGTCTCCGGGGCACGACCTGCGCCCGATCCGTCGAGCATAACGGCCGACGGTTGACGATGTCTAACCGATGCGCTGCCTTGCGCGCAAGCGCCGGCAGTCCGGGACCCAGAGGTCGCACACCCCAGATGGGCGCCGCTGGTCGATTGACCCCGCGCCACCGATCCGGGCAGACTCGCGCCGTGATCCGCCGAGGGACAACCATGATCCGCCCGTTCATCGCCAGCGCCCTGTTCCTGACGCTCGCCGCCTGCAACACCGCCGCCCCGCCGCCGGCGCCCGCCCCCACGCCCGGCAGCTACGCGGGGCTGGCGCCCGGCGTCGCGCCGCCCGGCTTCCGCCTGCCCGAGGGCGCCGACTGCTCGGCCGCCGTCGCCCGCTGGAAGGCGATCCAGGACAATGACCTCGCCACCGGCCATGTCGGCCAGTCGGTCTACAACCAGATCCGCGGCGACATCGACCGGGCGAGCGCAGCCTGTGCCGCCGGGCGTGACGCCGAGGCGCAGGGCATCGTCCGCGCCTCCCGAGCCCGCCACGGCTACCCCGCTGGCTGAGCCTCACCGGCTCAAGCCCTATGGCGCGCCCTGACTGGGCTGGTCCGCCGCAAACGCGGCAGTCAGGTAGCGCAGGATGAAGACCGGCATGGTCGCCGGGTCGAGATCGGCCGGC
>JBMOJG010000618.1:0-2659 GCA_049316925.1 Alsobacter sp.
GTCGACATCGACTGGGGCGTCTATGGCGTGCCGGAGACCTTCGTGGTCGCTCCGGACGGCACGATTGCGTACAAGCATGTGGGTCCGCTGACCGACGCCGCGGTGGCCGGGCCGCTGGCTGCCGCCATTACCCGAGCGGCAGCGCCGCGGCCCTGACCGTCAGTCCGCAGCCGGTGGCTTGACCTCGTGCCGCAGGATCAACGGCGTCTGCGCCAACGCGAACGCCACCGTCAGCGGCATGATGCCGAACACCTTGAAGTTGACCCAGGTGTCGAGCGTCTGCGTCCGCCACACGACCTCGTTGATCGCCGCCAGGACGAAGAAGAACACGCCCCACCGGAATGTCAGCTTGCGCCAGCCCTCGTCGGTCAGCTGGAACACGGTGTCGAGCACCAGCGGCAGCAGCGGCCGGCCGAACCACAGGCCGCCCAGCAGCACGGTGCCGAACAGGCTGTTGACGATGGTCGGCTTGATCTTGATGAACAGCTCGTCATGGAACCACAGCGTCAGCCCGCCGAACACCAGCACGACGACGGCGGTGACCATGGGCATCACCGGCAGATGGCGGGTGAGCGCATAGGACACGACCAGCGACACCAGCACGGCGGCCATGAACAGGCCGGTGGCGGCGAAGATCCCGGCCTTCTGGTTGGCGAGAAAGAACACCACCAGCGGCCCCATTTCCAGCGCCAGCTTGAGGAACGGGTTGAGGCTCCGCAGGGCCGGGCCTTCCATGATCCCGGTGTCGGTGGCGGCCGCCTGGGCCTTCGTCTGCGGGGCGTCCATCGTGCTGAGGTCCCTTCGTGGCCCTTGTGCGGGCCTTCATGACCCTTGTGCGGGCCCGCCGGCTTCGGTAGCGGTTTCTAGCAGAGCTGCCCCCGCTTGCGCCATCCTGCCGGATCCGCCCCACAAGGACACGCCCATGACGTCCCACGCCATTGCCGTCGACCCGCGCCCGACGCTCCCGATCGCCGGATCCGACCTCGTCTTTCCGCTGCGCCGCGTCTACTGCATCGGCCGCAACTATGCGGCGCATGCCCGCGAGATGGGCGGCGACCCGACGCGCGAGCCGCCGTTCTTCTTCAACAAGACGCCCGATGCCCTGCAGCCGGTGGCGCACGGCATCACCGTCGACCATCCCTATCCGCCGCGCACCGAGAACTACCACCACGAGATCGAGATGCTGGTGGCGCTGAAGTCCGGCGGTCGCGACATCCCGCGCGAGCAGGCGCTGGACTGCGTCTTTGGCTATGCGGTGGGCCTCGATATGACGCGCCGCGACCTGCAGGACGAGGCCAAGCAGCTCCGCCGTCCGTGGGAGACCGGCAAGAGCTCGGACTCGTCGGGTCCGGTCGGCCCGATTTATCCTGTCAGTGCCGTCGGCCACCTCGGCAAGGGCCGCATCAGCCTCTCGGTCGACGGCCAGATGCGCCAGGATGCCAACCTTGCCGACATGGTCTGGTCGGTCGCCGAGCAGATCGCCATCCTGTCGAGCTATTACGAGCTGAAGGCCGGCGACGTGATCTTTTCCGGCACGCCTGAGGGCGTCGGCCGGGTCGACCGCGGCCAGGTCATGGTCGGCGCCATCGACGGCCTCGGCGAGATCCACCTCAAGGTGGTGTGAACGGCTAAGGCCGGAGGCTGGCCGGCGCCGTCACGGCGTGTCGGTCTCCAGCCCCGCGATGGCGCGGGCAAAATCAGGGGCGGTGAAGGGCTCGAGATCCTCGATGCCCTCGCCGATGCCGATGAAATGCACCGGCAGCCGGTGCTTCGCCGCGATGGCGACGAGGATACCGCCGCGCGCCGTGCCGTCGAGCTTGGTCATCACCAGGCCGGTGACGCCCGCCACCTTGCCGAAGATCTCGACCTGCGACAGCGCGTTCTGGCCCACCGTGGCGTCCAGCACCAGCAGCACGGCATGCGGCGCCGCCGCGTCCAGCTTGCGGATCACCCGCACGACCTTCTCAAGCTCGGCCATCAGCTCGGTGCGGTTCTGCAGCCGGCCGGCGGTGTCGATCAGCAGCACATCGGTGCCCGCCGCCCGCGCCTGGGTCAGCGCGTCATGGGCGAGGCCGGCCGCATCCGCACCCTGCGGCCGCGTCACCACCGGTGCGCCGGTGCGCGCGCCCCAGACCGTCAGCTGCTCGATGGCGGCGGCGCGGAACGTGTCGCCGGCCGCCAACATCACGCTGCGCCCCTCGGCCGTCAGCTTGGCGGCGAGCTTGCCGATCGTCGTCGTCTTGCCCGAGCCGTTGACGCCCACCATCAGCACCACGAAGGGCCGGGCCGCGGAATCGATCACCAGCGGCACCGCCACAGGCGCCAGCACGGCCTCCACCTCCTGGGCGAGCACCGCCTTGACCTCCTCGGGCGCGATATCCTTGCCGTACCGGCCCTTGCCGACGGCGGCGACGATGCGCCCGGCGACGTCGACGCCGAGGTCGGCCTGCAGCAGGATGTCCTCCAGCTCCTCGAGCGTGTCGGCATCCAGCTTGCGCTTGGTGAAGATGTCGGTGATGCCGCCGCCGATCGCCGACGAGGAGCGCGACAGCCCCTCGCGCAGGCGCTGCCACCAGGAGCGCTTCGGTGCCGGTTCGGCCGCCTGTGCGGGCTCGGCCGCGGGCTTCGGCACGGCCGGCTCGCTCTCGCGCCCGAAAAG
>JBMOJG010000619.1:0-2656 GCA_049316925.1 Alsobacter sp.
ACTGCCGCACCATGCCCATGTACTCGTTGTTGAGGATGAAGATCTTCACCGGCAGCCGGTACTGCAGCGCCGTCGACATCTCCTGCATGTTCATCAGGATCGACGCCTCGCCGGCGATGTCGATGACCAGCGCCTTGGGGTGCGCCAGCTGCACGCCGATGGCCGCCGGCAGCCCGTACCCCATGGTGCCGAGACCGCCCGACGTCATCCAGCGGTTCGGCTCCTCGAAGTGGAAGTGCTGCGCCGCCCACATCTGGTGCTGGCCAACCTCGGTGGTGACGTAGACGTCGCGGT
Source organism: Alsobacter sp. (assembly GCA_049316925.1). GTDB lineage: Bacteria > Pseudomonadota > Alphaproteobacteria > Rhizobiales > Beijerinckiaceae > Alsobacter. The sequence goes on from JBMOJG010000619.1 coordinate 295, forward strand.
CCTTGGTCAGCTCATAGAGCCGCTGCACCGCATATTGCGGTTTGATCACGTCCTTCGACTGCACATAGGACAGGCTCTTGCGCGCACGCCAGCCGTCGATCGTCGCCCACCAGGCGCCCAGCGCCGCCTTGTCGACCTGCGGCGCCGACGAGCGCCACAGCCGCACCATGTCTTCCAGCACATGCGCGACATCGCCGATGATGCCGATATCGGCCTTGACCGTCTTGTTGATCGACGACGGGTCGATATCGATGTGGATCTTCTTCGAGCCGGGCGAGAAGGCATTCAGCCGCCCGGTGATGCGGTCGTCGAAGCGCGCGCCGATGCACACCATGACGTCGCAATCGTGCATCGCCATGTTGGCCTCGTAGGTGCCGTGCATGCCCAGCATGCCCAGCCACTGCCGGTCGGCAGCCGGATATGCGCCAAGCCCCATGAGCGTCGAGGTGATCGGATAGCCCGTCGCCCGCACCAGCTCGCGCAGCAGCGCCGATGCCTCCGGACCCGAATTGATGACGCCGCCGCCGGTGTAGAAGACCGGCTTCTTCGCTCCAGCGATCATCTCGACCGCAGCCTTGATGCGGCCGAGGTCGCCCTTGACCTGCGGCCGGTAGGTCTTGTGCTGGTTCGAGGTCGGCCGCGCATAGAGGCCGGCGGCGAACTGGACGTCCTTGGGAATATCGATGACGACCGGGCCGGGCCGGCCGTTGGCGGCCACATAGAACGCCTCATGCAAGATGCGCGGCAGGTCCTCGACGCGCTTCACGAGGTAATTGTGCTTGGTGCAGTGGCGGGTGATGCCGACCGTGTCGCATTCCTGGAAGGCGTCCGAGCCGATCAGGTGCGTCGGCACCTGGCCGGTGATGCAGACCATCGGGATCGAGTCCATCAGCGCGTCGGTCAGCCCCGTGACGGCGTTGGTGGCGCCCGGCCCCGACGTCACCAGTACGCAGCCGACCTTGCCGGAGGAGCGGGCATAGCCCTCAGCGGCATGGACGGCGCCCTGCTCGTGCCGCACCAGCACGTGCTTGACCTTGTCCTGGTGGAACAGCGCGTCATAGATCGGCAGCACCGCGCCGCCCGGATAGCCGAAAATGTGCTCGACGCCCTGGTCCTGCAGCGCCTGGACAACCATCTCGGCGCCGGTCATCTGTCGGCTCATCGCTTCGCTCCGTTCGGTTCGTTTCGGTGTTCGGGCAACAAAAAAGGCCCCGGAAGGGACCTCGGTCACGGCGCCAGTGCAGGATATCGGCCTTAAAGCCGTCCCGTCCCTGGCGCCTCGATTACGATAATGCTCATGCGCACGATTGCGCTCCGATTTAACAAACTAAGCTGACGTTAGTCGAGCACATCTGACCCGTCAAGCGCGGTGGGCCCGCCGAGCTGGCAGGGGCCAGACCAGGAACGGCATGGTGCAGCACTGGCGCGGCCGTGGCGGTCGGCCTATACCCCACCCATGACCGAAGCTGTCCCGGTCCCTGCCCCCGCCGAACGCCTCACCGTCCGAGCCTTGCTGCTCGGCGACCGGCTGGACACGGCCGGGCTCGAGCGGTCGGACATGATCTCCACGGTGCCGTTTGCCTTCCGCATCGGCGACCGCGGCTTCGCGGTCCTGTTTCGCTACGGCGTCGCGGTGCTCGGCGGCCTTTCGCCGATCGAGGAGGACGATGTCCTGCGCAAGCTCGAGCCGCGCGTCGCCGGCCGGCTGACGCGCATCGAGGACGAGATCGCAGTCCTGCAGGTGACGAGCGAGCGCGACGACCAGGTACCGCCGGGCGGCCCCGTGATGGTGCGCGACCTGTCGCCCGCGCGCATCCTGGTGGTAGCCGACGCGCTCGCCAAAAGCGTCGCACTCGCCCACAACGAGCGCCTGATGAGCAGCGTATTCGACGTCATCGATCCGCTCGCCCGCGATCTTGCGCGCGCCGGTCGCCTGCCGTCCGACCGCAAGCACATGCTGCGCGTCATCGGCGAGGCGCTTGTTGCCGACCACCGCATGTCCGGCCGCGTCGCCGTCGACGAAAAGCCCGACCTGCTCTGGGACCGCCCCGACCTCGAACGCCTCTATGCGCGTCTCGAGGACGAATACGAGCTGCGCGAGCGGTCCGGCGCGCTGGCCCGCAAGCTCAGCGTCGTGCAATCGACCGCAAGGGCCCTGACCGACCTCATCGACGCCCAGCGCAGCCTGCGCCTTGAAGCCACGATCGTGCTGCTGATCGTCGTCGAGGTCGTGGCGACGTTCTACCAGCTGATTTTTCAGTAATTTTGTCGAAATCGCTGGGCTTTTAACGCCCGCGAATGCTGAATATTCACACCCCTGTGCTTCACTGAGGCTCCCGAAACAGCTCTGTGAGCCCCATGT
>JBMOJG010000620.1:0-2641 GCA_049316925.1 Alsobacter sp.
CAGCGCCACGCCGCCGGCCGTGACGACCATGCCGGCGACCTGCAAGACGCCCATTGCCTCGCCGAACAGCCAGTAGGCCTCAAGCGCCACGGTTGGCGGCACAAGGAAGATCAGTGTGGCAGCGCGCGATACGGCGCCGCGCCGGATCAGCATCAGCAGCAGGCCGATGGCGCCGATGGACAGCGCCAGCACCGACCACGCCATCGTCAGCACGACGGTGAGGTTCCAGATGATCCGCAGGGGTTCCGTCAGCAGCGCCAGTGGCAGGGTCAGGGCCAGCGCACCGACATACTGCAGCGTGGCGACGGTGCGCAGGTCGCCGGTGGCGATGAACCGTTTCTGGTAGAAGGTGCCGAGCGTCACCGACACCATGGCGATGACGTTGACAATCAGCGGCGCGACAACGGCCTGGAGGTCTGCAGCCGTCAGTCCGCTGAGCTTGGGCTGCAGCACCATGGCCATTCCGGCACAGCCGAGCCCGATTCCGGCCCATTGGCGGGGGCCGATGCGCTCGCCCACAAGAGTGGGCGCAAGTGCTGCCGTCAGGATCGGCTGGATGGCGGCCAGCAGGCCCGAGATCCCGGCCGGGAGGCCATGGGCGATCGCCCACCAGACGCCGCCGAGATAGAGGCCGTGCAGCAGGACTCCGGATGCAACCGCATGGCCGAATTCGCGCCGTGTGGCCGGCCAGGTGGCACGCGCCACCAGGCAGAAGCCGCACAAAAGGGCGGCCGCCAGCGCATAGCGCAGGCTCAGGAACGTCAGCGGATCCGCATAGGGTGCGCCAAACCGGGCCGAGATCCAGCCGGTCGACCAGATCAGCACGAAGGCGACGGGCGCCAGCAACAGCGGGAATGACGGGGGCACGGACAGAACTCGCGGCCGGAACGGCTATTGTGCCTCATAGACCATTTTGCGTCTGGCCGGCATGGCGCCGTTGCAGAGGTGATGGCCGTCCGCGCTTGCCTTCCCGTTCCCGGCAGGGCCTTTTCGTGGCGGATGCAGCCAGGAGATTTCCATGCGCCGTCTGCCGCGCATCGTCCTCGACGCCTATTGGCGATTCGTCGCCGACGATGGCTGGGCGCTCGCTTCCCACATTGCCCTGTCGGGGCTGATGTCGCTGTTTCCGTTCCTGATCTTCGTCACGGCGCTGGCCGGGTTCTTTGGCTCGAAGAACCTCGCCGACGAGGTTGTCGCACTGCTGCTGGAGGCCTGGCCGCAGCGCGTCGCCGCGCCAATTGCCGCCGAAATTCACAATGTCATGACCCGCACCCGCGGCGATCTGCTGACCTATGGTGTCGTACTGGCGGTGTATTTCTCGTCCAATGGCGTCGAAAGCCTGCGGATCGGCCTCAACCGCGCCTATGACCGGGGCGAGACGCGCGCCTGGTACTGGCTGCGGCTGGAATCCATCCTGTATGTGCTGGTCGGGGCCGTGGCGCTGCTGGCGCTGGCCTTTCTGGTGGTACTCGGACCGCTGATCTGGACCACTGTGGTGAGCTACATCCCGCAGCTCGCGCCCTATTCGGGCGTGGTCACCCTGACCCGGCTCGGGATTGCGACGGTGCTGATTGTCGTCGCGCTGGTGATCCTGCATCTCTGGCTGCCGGCCGGGCACCGGACGTTCGCTGAGATCCTGCCGGGGGTCGTTCTCACCGTGGCACTGTCACTGTCCTGCGGATTTGCCTTCGCATCCTACCTGCAGGCTGCGGCGCAGAACTATGTGAGCACCTATGCGGGCCTCGCCTCCTTCATGGTGGCGCTGGTGTTTCTCTACACGGTTGCGGCCATTTTCATCTATGGCGGAGAGTTCAATGCCGAGCTGAAGCGGTATCGCGAGGGACGCAATGATCCGTTCGCCGCGTCCGCCCGGGATTGAAGCCGCGCAGGCGCCTCAGCCCAACTGCGCCTCGAGGACGTCGTCGAAGCTGCGCAGGCCGGTGCGCTGGGCATTGACCAGCACCGCCATGTTGCCGGGGGCATGCTGGTTCTTCCACATCTTGGTGTGGGCCAAAGGGATCTTGTCCCAGGGGAAAACCTCGCTCATGCAGGGATCGATCCGGCGGTCGATCACGAACTGGTTGGCCGAGGCGGCCTGCTTGAGATGGGCGAAGTGAGACCCCTGGATGCGCTTTTGCCGCATCCAGACGAAGCGGGCGTCGAACGTCAGGTTGAAACCCGTCGTTCCGGCACAGAACACGACCATGCCGCCGCGCTTGACCACGAAGCATGACGTTGGGAACGTGGATTCGCCGGGATGCTCGAAGACGATGTCGACGTCCTTCTTGCCGGTGATCTCCCAGATCGCCTTCCCGAACTTGCGGGCCTCGCCCATGTAGGCATGGAACTCGGGCGAATTGACCTTGGGAAGCTGGCCCCAGCAGTTGAAATCCTTGCGGTTGATCACGCCCTTGGCGCCGAGGCCCAGCACGTAGTCGCGCTTCGTCTCATCCGAGATGATGCCGATCGCGTTGGCGCCGGAGGCGGCCGCGAGCTGGACACCGAAGACACCGAGGCCGCCCGACGCGCCCCACACCAGCACGTTGTCGCCCGGACGGACGGTGTGCGGGGCGTGGCCGAACAGCATCCGGTAGGCGGTGGCGAGCGTCAGCGTGTAGCAGGCGCTCTCCTCCCAGGTGAG
>JBMOJG010000621.1:0-2640 GCA_049316925.1 Alsobacter sp.
TGACGTCGCTCAATCCCGCCTTCACCATTGGTGACCAGATCGCCGAGGTGGTGGCAAGGCACCGCGATGTCAGCGGATCGGCCGCCCGCGCCGTGGCGCTCGACATGCTGGAGCGGGTGCGCATCCCCGCCGCCGCCAAGCGCCTCGACGAGTATCCCCACCAGCTGTCGGGCGGCATGCGCCAGCGCGTGATGATCGCCATGGCGCTCGCCAACGGTCCCCGGTTGCTGATCGCCGACGAGCCGACGACGGCGCTGGACGTGACCATCCAGGCGCAGATCCTGGCGCTCATCCGCACGCTGCAGCGCGAGACGGGTACCGCGATGCTGCTGATCACCCATGATCTCGGCGTCGTCGCCGAGGTCGCCGACGATGTCGCGGTGATGTATGCCGGCCGCATCGTCGAGCGCGGACCTGTCGAGGCCATCTTCGCCGATCCGCAGCACCCCTACACGATCGGCCTGATGGGCTCCCTGCCGTCGCTGACCGGGCGCGAGCAGCGTCTCGCCACCATCCCGGGCAGCGTTCCGGCGCCCGAGCGCATGCCCCAGGGCTGCCGTTTCGGGCCGCGCTGTCCGTTTGTTGTCGAGGCCTGCCGGCAGGCGCAGCCGCCGCTGGTGCCGGTCGGGCCGGGCCATGACGTCGCCTGCATCCGCGCGCCGCTGGAGCAGCATGTGACGGAGGCGGCCGATGTCTGACATGGCCGCCCCCATCCTCGAGGCGAGGGGCCTCGTGAAGCATTTCCGCAGCGGCGGGGGCCTGTTGCAGAAGGCCACGGTCATCCGGGCCGTCGACGGCGTCAGCTTCGCCGTTGCGCGCGGCGAGACGCTGGCGATCGTCGGCGAGTCGGGCTGCGGCAAGTCCACCGTCGGACGGCTTTTGCTGCGGCTGCTTGATCCGACCGCCGGCACCGTGCACTTCGAGGGCGACGATCTCGGAGACCGCGACGCCGACGGGCTGCGGCGCCTGCGCAGCCAGATGCAGATGGTGTTCCAGGACCCGTTCTCGTCGCTCAATCCGCGCATGACGGTGGGCGATATCGTCGGCGAGCCGCTTTGGGTGCACGGCATGGGCAACCGGCGCGAGCGTCGTGAACGGGCCGACGATCTCCTGCGGACCGTCGGCCTCCGGCCCGAGCACGCGAACCGCTACCCGCACGAGTTTTCCGGCGGCCAGCGCCAGCGCATCGGCATCGCCCGCGCGCTGGCCAGCGATCCGCGGCTGATCATCGGCGACGAGCCGGTCTCGGCCCTCGACGTGTCGATCCAGGCCCAGGTCATCAACCTGCTCGAGGACCTGAAGGCCCGCTTTGCGCTGACCCTGGTGATCATCGCCCATGACCTGGCCGTCATCCGGCACATGAGCGACCGGGTGATCGTCATGTATCTGGGCACCATCGTCGAGGTGGCACCCACGGCAGACCTCTATTCCGAGCCGCTGCATCCCTACACACGCGCCCTGCTGGCGGCGATCCCGGTGCCGGTGCCGGGCCCGCGGGCACCGCGGCAATTGCTCGAGGGCGACCTGCCGAGCCCGGCCAACCCGCCGTCGGGATGCCGGTTCCACACCCGCTGCCCGAGCGTGCAGACGCGCTGTCGCAATGAGGTGCCGCCGCTGCGCGACGCCGGTGGCCGGCAGGTTGCATGTCACTATTACGAGACCTTGCCACGGGATGACGCCACGCGTCCCTTCGCGGTCTCCGAGAGCCCCGCCAAGGCGCAGCGCCTTGATCTTTACCGCCGTTTTCGCAAGCGCCAGGACGAGGCTGCGGCCGCCGTTCCGGCAACCAACAGGGAGGGACCGACACCATGACCATCATCCCCCGACAGGCCCGCCGGCATTGGCTGGCCGCTGCCGTCTGTGCCGCAGCGCTGCTGCCGGCCGGCGCCTCCGCCCAGGCCCTGCGCATCGGCCTCGCCGAGGACCCGGATGTGCTCGATCCGCATCAGGCGCGTACCTTCGTCGGCCGCATCGTGTTCAACGCGCTGTGCGACAAGCTCGTCGACCTGACGCCTGAGCTGAAGTTCGTGCCCCGCCTCGCCACCTCATGGGAATGGGGTACCGACGGCAAGTCGCTGACCTTCAAGCTCCGCGATGGCGTCAAGTTTCATGATGGCGAGCCCTTCAACGCCGAGGCGGTGAAGTACAACATCGAGCGCGCCAAGACGCTGCCGGAGTCTCGCCGCAAGAGCGAGATCACCTCGATCGCCTCCGTCGAGGTCGTTGATGCGCTGACCGCACGCATCGTGCTGACCCAGGCCGATGTCACGGTGCTGGCGCAGCTGTCGGACCGCGCCGGCATGATGGTGTCGCCCAAGGCCGCCCAGGCTGCAGGCGCCAACTATGGCGCCCGCCCGATCTGCTCGGGCCCCTACCGTTTCGTCGAGCGGGTGCAGAACGACCGCATCGTCATCGAGCGCTACGCCGATCACTGGAACAAGGCCGCCTACGCCTTCGACAAGGTCACCTATCTGCCCATCCCGGACTCGACGGTCCGCCTGGCGAACCTGCGCTCCGGCGACATCGACATGATCGAGCGGCTCGAGCCGACCGACGTCAAGACCGCCAAGGCGGACGCCAACCTCAAGACCGCCTCCGCGGTGGGACTTGGCTACCAGGCGCTCAACATCAACCTCGCCA
>JBMOJG010000622.1:0-2639 GCA_049316925.1 Alsobacter sp.
CGGAACGGCCGGACAGCATCGGGCCGCAGCTCAAGCGGGCCTTCGGCGGCGCCTACATCGCCAACGAGAAGTTCACCTTTGCGACAGCGACCGCCATCGCGGACCGGGGCGATGCCGACGCGGTGGCGTTCGGCAAGCTGTTCCTGGCCAATCCGGACCTGCCGCGCCGCTTCGCCACCGGGGCGCCGCTGAACGAGCCGCGGCCGGAGACCTTCTACAGCCCGGACGCCGAGGGCTATGTGGATTATCCTGCGCTGGCCTGAGCGCATCAGGCCGAACACCACCGGCGGCCGAACGCTGCCACGCGGACGTGATGACGAGGGAGAAGCGGAATGAACGGGATTTCGGGCTTCGGCGGCTGTCTGGTCTGCGGCGCCGCTCACGACGATAGGGAGCATCGGCCGGCGACATCGCGCCGTGCCTTCCTGGCGGCAGCTGTCGGCGCGCCGGTCGCGGCGGCGGGCGGGTCGCTGCTGCTGGCGTCACAAGCTCAGGCCCAGGCACCGGCAGCGGATCTCCCCCGCGGCACCTATGCGCTCGAGCCGGACTGGACCCTGGCCTGGACGAACGGCGCCTTCGAGCTCGTCGACGGGGCCGCCGTCGTGGTGCGCGACGGCGCGGTCGAGGAGGTGCGCCGCGGCGGCGCCCCGACCGGCAATCTGCCGAAACGCCGGCTCGCCGGCCAGATCCTGATGCCTGGCTTCATCAGCGGCCATACCCATGTGGCCGGCGGCTCGGCAACGCGCGGCGTCATCGAGGGCGGCCGTTCCTATGCCCGGCCGCTGGAACTGATGGAAAAGCTGTCCGACGCCGACCTCGATGCGCTGACGGCCTACACCCTGGCCGAGTTGCTCCTGAGCGGCTGCACGACGCAGGTCGAGATGTCGTTCAACGTGGCGCAGGCGAAGGCCTATGCGCGCATTGCGCAGGCATGGGGCGTACGCGGCTATGTCGGCGGCATGGTTCCGGGGACGGCGCGGCTGTTCCCAATCTGGTTCCGGCGCGACGACAAGGTGCTGACGGATTCGGTGCCGGGGACCCTGCAGGAGATCGCCGACAACCTCGCCTTCGGTCGCCAGCTCAAGGCGGCGGGTGGGCTGGTGCAGCCGATGATGTCGCCGCATGCCACCGACACCCACACGCCCGAGACGATGGCGGCGGTGCTGGCGGCGGCGAAGGAACTGGGCACCGGCCTGCACATCCACCTGTCGCAGTCGCAGCGCGAGACCGACACGGTGAAGCGCCTGTGGGGTGTCACGCCGACCCAGTGGCTGGAGAAGCTGGGCTTCTTCGAGATGCCGGTCTTCGGCGCCCACATGACCGGACTGGACCCGACGGTGGACCTGGCGATCCTCAAGGCCCATGGCGGTGTCTACTCCCACTGCCCGTCGGCGGGCGGTGCCGGCGGCGGCGGCGGGATCCAGCCCTGGGTCGAGGCGCTTGCGGCGGGAGTGCGGACGAATATCGGGATCGACACCCACTCCAACGACTATCTGGAGAACGTCAAGCTCGCGGTGATCCTCGGGCGAACCCGGGCGCGCATGTTGCAGGCGGGCGGCGCCAAGGACCTGAAGCTTCCCACGATCTGGTCGGCGGTGGAGGCTGCGACCGTCAACGCGGCCGACGGGCTCCGCCGCAAGGATCTGGGGCGCATCGAGGCCGGCGCCCGGGCCGATTTCGTGTCGGTCGACGTCACGGGTTTCAATGTCGGCGTCGGCGCCAAGCCGCCAGAGCCGCTCAACAATCTGCTGTATGCGGGCGGAACCTCCGTGCGCGACGTGATCGTCGAGGGCCACTACAAGGTGGCTGACGGCCGTCTCGTCGTTGACGATCCCGCCGGGGTCGCCCGCAAGGGCGCCGCAGTCGTCCAGGCGATGTGGAAGCAACTGGCCGAGGAGAAATGGTTCACCCCGACGGCGCGGTGATCCGTCGCGCGCGGTGTCATCCGCCCGGTAGGGCGCGCCGACATCGCCGCCACGGCGCGCGACGACCGTGAATGCTTGACAGGCCCGCAGGCTGCATTAGCCTCCAAATGTCCGGACAACTTTGCGGGAGCGGCCGCGACCGGCGGCCGGCTCAAGCGGATCCTGGGAGGGAGCCATGGCGACAGTCCCCTGCTGCCTGCGGCCTTCGCGGCCAGCCGGATCTGTTGTCTGGACGGGCTCCCGATGAGCACCCAGACGACCATCCTCGCCTCCGAGCGCTTTGCGCGGCACGCGCTCGAGACGCGTTTCGAGGACCTGTCCGAGGACGCGCTCTGCCAGGCCAAGGTGTTCATCCTCGACACGATCGGCGTCGGCATTTCGGGGTCGACGGCCGGCGGAGCCGAGGGGCTCTGGGCTGCCGCCCGATCGTGGGGCTCAGGCGACGAGGCGGTGGCGTGGGGCCGCCGGGGTCGCGTGCCGGCGCCGGCCGCCGCGCTGCTCAACGGGTTCCAGATCCACTGCCAGGAATATGACTGCGTCCACGAGGGCGCTGTGCTTCATCCGCTTGCGACGCTGCTGCCGGCCGTGCTGGCGCATGCGGACCGGGCCGGCGGTGTCTCCGGCCGCGATCTGCTGGCTGCCGTCGCCGTCGGTGTCGACATCTCGGCAGGGCTCGGCATCGCCTCGCGCTCGGCGATGCGGTTCTTTCGCCCG
>JBMOJG010000623.1:0-2639 GCA_049316925.1 Alsobacter sp.
CACCTGGCTGCCCGCGCTGCCGATGATGTAGCTCGTCAAGAGGTGCTCGTCGCCGGAGCCCAGAACGATGAAGTCGGGACGCCTCGCCTTAAGGAGGCGCAGGTTTGCCTCGTAGCGGGCCACCTCCCAGCTGCCCTCCTTGATGGCGACCACCCGCGGATCCTCGGCGAGCTTAAAGAGCGTGCCTGCGTCGTAGGCCATGCTCCCGGCACCGACCGGCGCGCCGTAGAGCAGCATGGGAATCGTCGTGGCGTCACGCACATGGGCGTGGTGGGAGATCACCGCCTCGTCGGCATGCTCAAGCGCCCAGGAGTTGGGCGGGAAGACCAGCAATGCGTCGGCTCCCTCAGCCTCCATCGCGGAGGCCTCCCGGGCTGCCGACAGGCTCGACTCGTGGTTCACCCCGGAGGTGATGAAGCAGTCAGCAGGGGCCACCGCCCGGGCGATACGCATGACCGTCCGTTTCTCGTCCAGGTCGAGAACAAAATTTTCGCCCGCGTGGCCGTTGACCAGCAGTCCGCGGATCCCCGGCGTGTTGGCGATTGTGCCGATGTGGGTCGCAAGCGCCGCCTCGTCGATGGAAAAATCGGGGCGCATCGGCACGATGGTGGCGGAGTGAATGCCGGCGAGCCTGTCGGCGAGGGCGTGCGTCATGGCGCGGTTTCTCCGGCCGGAGCAGGTTCCGGTTGCAGCAAGCGGTCGATCGGGAAGAGGGGCAGTTCCGGCTCGTGCCCGAGAATTCGCTCGGCCAGAAGGCGGGCAATATAGGGGCCACTCGTATAGCCGGAATGGACGCTGCCGCAGACATAGGCGTCGGGCACGCCTGGCACCGGCCCAGCGGCCGGCAGGGCGTCTCGGGTCTCGGCCTCCAGGCCGGCCCAGCCACGCGCGAGCCTGGCGCCTGCGAGCGCGGGAACAGCATGGCATGCCAGGCGGATGTTGCCCACCAGCCGATCTGGCAGGAGTTCGACGCCGCCGTGTTCGCGGTCTCCAAGGCCCTGCCAACCACCACCGATTACGACGGTCCCGTGCGGGTACTGCTTCAGCGACAGCAGGCCGCTGGCGATGCCCAGGACCGTCCGCATCACCGGCGCGATCCGTTCCGTGACAGCAAGCTGGTTGATCAGCGTCTTGATGGGGACGGCCACACCCAGCCAAGCAAGCATCGGCTCAATCCAAACACCGCCTGCGAGCAATAGCCGTTTTGTCCGCAAGGGACCGGCCGGAGTGGCGAGGGTGAACCCGGCGTCGCCCGTGTCGACGCCGCAAACGGGACGGCTTTCATGCAGGGTGACGCCGGCCTCGAGCAGGGCGTTCCGGTAGGCGAGGCCGGTGAGATAGGCATTGGCATATCCATCCACCGCGCAATGGCCGGCAATCAGCACCTTCCCGGACAGACCGGGTTCGATGGCGAGGGCCTCCTTGCCGTCGATGATGCGGATGGGAGCACCTGCTTCCCGTCGCTTGCCGGCGCGGACGGTGAGAAGTTCCGCCTCCTGCTCGGTGAAGGCGAGCGACAGGCCGTCGCAGACGACGACGCCGACGTCATGGCCCAGCCATTCAGACGCCGAGGCCCACATGGCGTGGGCTCTCAGCGCGTAGGGAATGAGTGCGACGCGCGTCATCTGCATGGTCAGCGTGCCGGCGTTGACGCCGGAGGCCTCGCGGCACAGCGGACCACGGTCCAGCAGCGCAACGTCCATGCCGCCGCGCGCGCAGAACAGAGCTGCCGTTGCGCCGTGAACGCCACCGCCGACCACCGCCAGATCGTGCACGCGGCTCATAGCGGTGCAGGCCTGGGAATAGGGATGTCGGCATAGTCGAACCGGCCCATCAGATCCGCCATCGGCACCGGGCGCAGCGGCGGCCGTGCCGTCCATTGGCCGACCGACTCCCGGGTTGCGCCCGTCTTGACGGCCAGCAATTCGGCGGCGACGTCGCCGCACATGCGGCCCTGGCACGGGCCCATGCCGCAGCGGGTAAAGTGCTTGAGCTGATTGACGTCGGTGGCGCCTGTGTCGATCGCGGCCTCGATCTCGGCACGGGTCACGTCCTCGCACCGGCAGACAACCGTGTCGGCCGTGATGGCTGCGACCTGGCCCGGACGAAGGGACATCATCGCGGCCATGGCGCCGGAGAAGGATTGCAACCGGGCGAGTGCCGTGCGGGAGGGTTCGGCCAGCGCCGCAAACCGCTCCTGTCCGAGCACGCCGCCATCCCGTGCGGCGGCGAGCCCCGCGAGGCGACCGCTCGACACCGCGACAGCGGCCCCCCGGATCCCGGCTCCATCTCCGCATGCATAGAGCCCGGCCATACCGGTGCGGCCATCCGGATCGAGCACGGGGATGTGACCACCGAGCGTCCGGTCATAGCGCATCGCGGCGCGGAGCAGGCGTGGCACCTCGGCACCGGGGACAAGGCCGTGGCCGACGACGAGCGTGGCGACGGCATAGCGTGTCTGTCGACCATCGACGTGGGCGCCCGTGGAGTCTACCGGTCCGATCACGACGGTCCGGAGCAGACCTTCGCCCTCTGCCTCGCGGACGCCGTGACGGAAAAGGACAGGAACCCTTGCGCCGGCAAGGCGCGCCACCCAGCCGAGCCCCTGTGCCATCAGGGCCGGGCGGGTGAGCAGTTTT
>JBMOJG010000624.1:0-2637 GCA_049316925.1 Alsobacter sp.
CGGGGTGCGTTGCCCATGTGTCGATGGCGCATCCGGTGGGCCCGAAGCTGGTCGAGCGGCTGATGACGGCGGCCGCCGCCGAGGACATCGCCATCCGCAAGGGCGGCACCTATGTGTGCATGGAGGGCCCGCAGTTCTCCAGCTACGCCGAATCAACAACCTACCGGCATCTTGGCTACGACGTGATCGGCATGACGGCGATGCCCGAGGCGAAGCTGGCGCGCGAGGCTGAGATCACCTATGCGACGCTGGCCATGGTGACGGATTACGACTGCTGGCATCCCGAGCATGACGCTGTGGACGTCAAGTCGGTGCTGGAGGTGATGCACCACAACATCGAGAAGGCCCGCAGGCTGGTGGCGAGGCTGGCGCATGGTTTCCCGACTGAACGGGAGGACTGTCCGGCCGGATCGCACCGTGCCCTCGACTACGCCATCATGACGGCGCCGGCCATGCGGGATCCGGACCTGATCGCGCGCTTGAACGCGGTTGCCGGCCGCGTCCTCGGCGGTTGATCGGAGCCTGAGATGACCCTTCCGTTCGATCTGGCAGCCTCCATCCGCACCATTCCCGACTATCCCAAGCCGGGCATCCAGTTCCGTGACATCACCACCCTGCTGGGCGATCCGCGGGCGTTCCGCCGCACCATCGACGAGCTGGTGCAGCCCTATGCGGGGCTGAACGTGGCCAAGGTTGCCGGCATCGAGGCGCGGGGCTTTATCCTCGGCGGCGCCGTCGCGCATCAGCTCTCATCGGGCTTCGTGCCGATCCGCAAGAAGGGCAAGCTGCCGCACACGACCGTGTCGATCGCCTACTCGCTGGAATACGGCCTCGACGAGATGGAGATGCATGAGGACGCCGTCGCTCCCGGCGAGCGCGTGATCCTTGTCGACGATCTGATCGCCACGGGTGGGACGGCGACGGCCGCCGTGCAGCTCTTGCAGAAGCTGGGCGCCGAGGTGGTGGCGGCGGTGTTCGTCGTCGACCTGCCGGACCTCGGCGGGGCGGACCGCATTCGGGCCATGGGTGTCCCTGTCCGCACGCTGGTGGCTTTCGCTGGCCACTGAGCTGAGCTCAACCGGGGCGGCGCTGCCAGAAAGCGGACCCCTCGAAGCTGAACACGAGCACGCCGTTCTGGTTGTGGCCGGTGTTCCCGTGCCGGGCGATGCCCCAGCCCGGGTGGCTGGCCGTGGCGCGTCCGCCCACATAGGTGGACCGGTAGGTGATGGTGTCGCCTGCAAAGACCGGCGCTGGCCATTTCAGCTCGCGGAAGCCGGGTGAGGGCCCGAGGCCTGGCACCGGTTGTCCCGCCGCGCGCGCGGCGGCAACGCTGGCGTTGCGATGAGCCACCATCAGCCGCATCCAGATGGCCGCCGTGTGCCAGCCGGAGGCACAGAGGGCGCCGAAATGGCTGTCGCGTGCCGCCAACTCGTCGATGTGGAAGGGCTGCGGATCATAGGCGCGCGCAAACGCGATGATGTCGGCGGCCGTGAACAGGTGGCTGCCGAGTTCGGCGACGGTGCCGGGGACCAGATCGTCCAGATAGGCGCTCATGCGGCCGCTCCACCGCTGCGGCGGCCGAAAATGATGCTGTTGATCTGCTCGAGCACGGGTTCGCCATGCTGGTTCAGCACCTCGAAGCAGAAGCGCACATAGCCGCGATCGTCGCGGGTCCTCGAGGGGCGGGACTCCAGGATGGTCTCGCGGACGCTGAGTGTGTCGCCGGCGCGGACCGGGCGGAGCCACCTGACCTCGTCGATGCCGGGCGCGCCCATGCCGGCGCTGTCGAGGATGAAGTCGTCGGCAATCATGCGCATCAGCAGCGCGCAGGTGTGCCAGCCCGAGGCTGCGAGCCCGCCCAGCAGGCTCTTTTCCGCCGCTGCCTCGTCGAGATGCATCGGCTGCGGATCAAAACTCGTCGCGAAGGCAATGAGCTCGTCGCGGCTCAGGGTGCGGGACCCGTAGGTGCGCACCGTGCCCGGCACGAAATCCTCAAAGAAGAGCCGTGGCATCGGATTCTCCGCACCGGGGCAAGCCATTGTCCCATTCTATCCAGGGCACGTCTGTGCAGGGCAAGGCCTTCCGCAGCGCGTGCCTGCCCGGCTCAGGTGTTGAAGCGGAAATGCAGCACGTCGCCGTCGGCGACGACGTAGTCCTTTCCCTCGAGCCGGAACTTGCCAGCATCGCGTGCCCCTGCCTCACCCTTGTGGGCGACGTAGTCCCTGAAAGCAATCGTCTCGGAGCGGATGAAGCCCTTCTCGAAATCGGTGTGGATGACACCGGCAGCCGCCGGCGCGCGGGTGCCGCGGGTGATCGTCCAGGCGCGGGCCTCCTTTGGGCCGACCGTGAAATAGGTCAGCAGGTCGAGCAGCTCGTAGCCGGCGCGGATGACGCGGTTGAGGCCGGGTTCCTCGAGGCCGACGGCCTCCAGATAGTCGGCTTGCTCGGCGGCCGGCAGCACGGCGATCTCGCTCTCGATCTTGGCCGACACCACCACCGCGCGGCTGCCATCGGCCAAGGCGCGGGCCGCGACGGAGTCGGAGAAGCCGTTGCCTTCCTGGGCGGCGCCTTCCTCGACATTGCACACGTAGAGCACCGGCTTGGCGGTGAGCAGGTTGAGGCCGAGGAAGGTCTTCT
>JBMOJG010000625.1:0-2634 GCA_049316925.1 Alsobacter sp.
CCCGAAGGTGCTGTCACCGGCGATGTTGATGCGTTCGATCGGGTCCATCTGGACGGCGACGGTCAACGGCATGGCAGGCTCCTGTCCGGGCAGCGTGGCGGGCGCGGAGGCGCACCTTTGCCCGGTTCGCGGCCGGAGGCAACGCCGCGCGCGGCAGTTCAGAACGGCAGCGGGAAGGCGTCCGGCAGATGCCGCGGCCAGCGTCTGGGGGCGATCAGGACCGCGTCGCAGCGCAGCGTCAGGCCGGCGGCCCACGGGTTGCGGACCAGCCAGTGCCGGACCGCCCGGGCAAAGCGCTCCTGCTTGACGCTGCCGATCGCCAGCACGGCGGCGTTGAGGTCGGCCCGCGCCTTGACCTCGACGAACGCCACGGTCCGGCCGCGCTGCACCACGAGGTCGATCTCGCCGCCACCGCCGCGATAGCGCCAGGCCAGGACCCGGTAGAACTTGAACGAGAGCGCAACCGCTGCAGCAAGTTCCGCGTGCATCCCGTGCCGCAGCGCCGCCCGACGTTGGGGCGGCGTGCGGCGCGCGGCCATCTCAATCGGATTTCAGCGCGACGGCGCGCGCATAGACGCGCTTGCGCGGCAGGCCGGTCTCCTCGGCCACCACCGCCGCCGCGTCCTTGACGGAGAGGCGGGCGAGATGGTGCACCAGCCGGGCATCCAGCGCGCTGTCGTCCTGCGGCACCTCCGGTGCGCCGGGCGGGCCGACCAGCACGACGATCTCGCCTTTGGGCGCCGGCTCCTGTGCGTAGGCGGCCGCCAGCGTGGCGAGCGTGCCGCGCCGCACGTTCTCGTAGTATTTTGTCAATTCGCGCGCCACGGCTGCGGGGCGGTCGCCCAGTACCCCGTGCGCATCCGCCAGCATGTCCGCCACCCGGCGCGGTGATTCGAA
Source organism: Alsobacter sp. (assembly GCA_049316925.1). Lineage (GTDB taxonomy): Bacteria > Pseudomonadota > Alphaproteobacteria > Rhizobiales > Beijerinckiaceae > Alsobacter. Next base: position 898 of record JBMOJG010000625.1, read on the forward strand.
GAACACCAGCGTGCCCGGTACGGCCTTGAGCACCTCCAGCCGTTCGATCCGCCCTGCGGTGCGGTGCGGCAGGAAGCCCTCGAAGAAGAACCGGTCCGTCGGCAGCCCGGCGACGACCAGCGCCGCCAGCACCGCCGAGGGTCCGGGCACGGTCGTGACGGCAATGCCCGCCGTGTGCACGGCCTCGACCAGCTTGTAGCCCGGGTCGGAGACGAGTGGCGTGCCAGCGTCGGACACAAGGGCGAGGGCCTCGCCGGCATTCAGCCGGGCGAGCAGCCGCGGCCGCATCTCCTCGGCATTGTGCTCGTGATAGGCGACGAGCGGCGTGGTGATGCCGTAATGCGCCAGCAGCGTGCGGGTGACGCGGGTGTCCTCGGCCAGTACGGCCGCCGCCGCCGCCAGCGTGCCCAGCGCGCGAAACGACACGTCGCCCAGATTGCCGATGGGCGTGGCCACCACGTGAAGGCCTGGCGCCAGCCGCGTGGCCTCCGCGCGCATGCCGAATGCGGTGAATCCCGGGACGCGCGGCGTCCCGTCGGTGTCGTGCGTCGTCATGGTGTCTCCGGGCCAGACCATGGCACGGGCGCCGCACCGGCGCAAAAAACAGCTTTTCGTTAAGCGGAAGGTAGCGTTTACCTTCCGTTGCCATCATGTGAGGTCTTTCGCATGGGCCTTCGAGGTCCTGGCCGCGTCCTGCGCGGCCAATACGAACAGGAGCCGACCGTGACGCATGTTGCCCTGCCCCGTGCGCCGCTCGCTGCGATGCTGTCCCGCGCCGCCGCGATGGTCCTTGCTTTGCTCCTCTCCGCCTGCAGCACCAACCTGCCCGGTGCCGGTGGCCTTGGCGGCGGCGAACGCCCGCAGCCGCAGGCCCCGTCGGCATCGGGCATCGAGCCCGGAAAGGTCCGGGTCGGCGTCATCCTGCCGCTGACCGCCGGCGGCAATGCCGGCGTTGCCGGCACGTCGCTAAAGAACGCCGCCGAGATGGCGCTGGCGGAGTTCCCCAACGCCAATGTGGCGCTGATCATCAAGGACGACCGCGGCACCGCCGACGGCGCCCGCGAGGCGGTCCAGCAGGCCCTCGCAGAGGGTGCCGAAATCATCCTCGGGCCGCTGCTCGCCCCCTCGGTGCAGGCTGTCGGCCAGGTGGCACGGGCCGCCAACAAGCCGGTGATCGCCTTTTCGTCCAACGCCGCCGTGGCGGCGCGGGGCATCTACCTGATCAGCTTCATGCCCGAATCGGACGTCGACCGGATCGTCGAGTTCGCCGCCTCGCGCGGCAAGCGCTCGATCGCCGCGATGATCCCCAACACCGAGTACGGCACCGTGGCGATGGCCGCCTTCCAGGAGGCCGCGGCCAAGCGGGGTGTCCGTGTCGCCTCGCTCGAGCGCTACAGCGCCGACAAGGCGTCGATCGATGCCGCCGTCAAGCGCATCGCCGCGCTGGGCGGGCAGGCCGATGCGCTGTTCATCCCCGACAATGGCGACGGGCTACCGGCCGTCGGCCAGGCGCTCGCCGCCAACGGCCTCGACAGCAAGAAGATCCAGATGCTCGGCACCGGCGTGTGGGACGATCCGCGGGTCTACGCCGTCAAGCCGCTGCAGGGCGGCTGGTTCGCCGCCCCCGACAAGGCCGGCTTCAGCAATTTTGCCGGGCGCTACCGCACGCGCTACAACGCCGACCCGGTCCGCATCGCCACGCTGGCCTATGATTCAGTGTTCCTGGTCAATGCGCTG
>JBMOJG010000626.1:0-2628 GCA_049316925.1 Alsobacter sp.
GGGCCCCCGACGTCGACGGCGACGAGCGCGGCGATACCGGTGACGAGGCGGACCACCGCGGCGGCGGCGCTGACGACGACGACGATTGCGGCGAGGACGAGGACCACCGCGGCAGCGGCGCTGACGACGACGACGACGAGTGCGGCGAGGAGATGGACGACACGGAGCGCGATGAGCTCTTCGAGGGCGACGACGTCGCGGCCGCCGACGGTGCGCAGGCCCCACCGCCCAGGCGAAGGGGCCGCGGGGCGTCCAAGGACGTGGCGCTTGCGGCCGACGGCTGCGGCGGACGTGTCGGCACGTCAGGCGTGTACTACCTCGACGCCGACGGCTGCTCCGTCGCCGTCTCGAAGGCGCTGCACTACGGGTGGCGCGACAGGCGCCTTAAGCGCTTCAACGCGCAGGAGTTCTTCGCTCGGTTCGAGATCAAGCGCATGAGCAAGAAGGAGCTGGCTGAGGCGGCGGCAACAAGGGCGGCAAGGGAGGAGGCGGACGGCGAGGCCGCCGACGCTGTGGCGGCGCCGATGGAAGTGGACGACGATGCCGCAGCGGATTCCGCGGCGACGGGCGACGCTGCCTCCACGGCCCGGGGCCGGCGGGCCTTCACGCGCTACGCCCTGTGCTGGCCGCACCCGCTGGCCTACACCCACTACATCGTCGCGCGGGCAAAGCTTCCGGTGCCAAAGCTGGGCAAGACCGCGCCTCGCCGCCCGAAGGACGACGCCACGCGGGCTGCCAAGGACAAGTACGCGCGCTTCATGGCCGCCAACTTCCGGCCGTGGTCGTGCCACGATGGCGAGGAGGCGGACCTGTCGTACGACGGGTGGGTGCAGTGGCTGCAGCACCTTCGGGACGACGCGTGTCACGACCTTGAGCTCCACGGTGTAGACGACGCCGAGGCCGAGGGTGCCGCCGAGGGTGCCGCGGCCGAGGGCGCCGAGGATCGAGGCTGGCGGCTGCTCGCCCATGGCCGGCTCCTGGTACTGGAGAACATCGGCTCCGAGTTCACTGTGCCGGCGGACGTGAAGAAGATGCACGGCGTCTACCGGGAGATGCACCGCGACCTGTGGGGCAAGGGCGGCGGCTGCGCGGGGCCAACGGATGGCGACGACGGCGCCACTGCCAAGCGCGCGGCGGCTGAGGTGCAGAAGCACCTGGACAGGCATGTGCGCGTGCCCGTCGACGTCGACCAGAAGCGCTTGACGGCTGCGGTCGAGTTCGCGGGCATCACCGACAGGCTGAATCACGGGATGCGCAAAGACCTGCACGGCACCGACGTCACGGAGGCGGAGCGCCGCGACCTGGAGCAGATGTGGTCGGTGGCCGCCGGCGCTCCGTCGAAGGGGGCCGCCGGCGGTGCGCGGCACATGCCGAGCAGCACCATCCAAGGGGCGAAGGCTTCGCTGGCGGCCAACGAACAACCTCCGACGTTCAACCCGACCGGCGGGCCCCAAGGGCCGGCGCCGGCCGCCGCCGCCGCCGCCGCCGCCGCCGGCGCCGGCCCGCTACCGTGTCCCGCGGCTTTCGAAGAGATCGACGACGCGAGCTACGTCGCGGCAGCCGCCGCCTGGAAAACCTGCGACCGCTGCGGCCACGGGCAAATCCGAGCGGCAACGTGCACGTCGTGCGGCGCGGTGAAGCCCGGGCAGCCGCCCCTGAATCCAGAGCAGCGCCGCGTCGCTCGCAACGTCTTCCAGTGTGTGCAGCTGCGTGCGCAGTTGCTCGCACGACCCCAAGGCGCATCCGCGTCCGACATCATGCGGGAGTACGCGCGCCACGGACTTTCCAGCGTCGTGTTGGTGCACGGTGCTGGCGGCACGGGCAAGAGCGCCGTCCTGCACGCGCTCGCTGCGGAGATGTGCAGCGCGGAGCTGGGCGAGCTGCTCATCACGGCCTACACGGGGGTGGCGGCTGCGCCGTTCGGCGGGCCGACGCTCCTGAAGCTGGTCGGCATGAGATCACAAGGCATCGGCGAGCGGCTGCCGAAGTTCGACCCCGACAAGGCAGCGCGGCTGCACGAGAAGTTCAAAGCCGAGTACGGGAAGCGCGAAATCACCGACGTGGGCGCGCTAGTCATCGACGAGGTCTCCTTCGTCCCTGCGCAGATGCTCGGCCACTTCGAGCACAGGATCCGGACGCTCGTCGCGACCACGCGGTCGAACGTGGACGGGGCGGATGCCGAGCTCTTCGGGACGCTCCCCGTCATTTTGTCCGGCGACAACTGGCAACTGCCGCCCGTTGCTGGAAAGGCATGGTACCGCAGCCTGTGCGAGAACGCGCTGCGGCGTGGGGTGCTCCTCGGGGGCGGGAACGCTGGGGCGACGACCAGGGGTCTCAAGGTGCTCCAAGCTGCGCGCCGTCTGGACCTGGTGCGGCTCATGCGCGCTGTCGACGACGAGGACTTCGTCGCGCTGCAGAACCGCCTCCGCGACCGAACAGGGCCCAACCTGGAGCCGGTGATCACAGAGTTGTTCGCGCGTATCGCGCGCGCGCAGCCGAACGAGTACCTCGGCGGGCGCTGGGACGCGAAGTGGCGGTTCGCGCCGATCGGCGTCGTCGGCAACCGCGAGCGGGACTTGCTCAGCGCTTGGCAGGCTGAGGCGTTCGCGCGGCAGTTCGGGCTGCCGC
>JBMOJG010000627.1:0-2624 GCA_049316925.1 Alsobacter sp.
AGGCCGGCGAGATGTTGAGGCGGGTGTCGGCGCAGAGCGTCTCCATCACGTCCTGGCCGTCGACCCCGAGCGAGCGGCAGACGAGGCCGATCTCGTTGGCGAAGCTGATCTTGGTCGCGTGCCAGCAGTTGTTGACATATTTCACCGCCTCGGCGGTGCGGATGCCCATGATCCTCGGGGCGACATCGAAACGCTCGTGCACCTCGCGCAGGCGGTCGAGCGTGGTCTCGTCGCGGCCGCCGAACACGATGGCGCCGGGCGTGTCGTAGTCGCGGATCGCCGAACCCTCGCGCAGGAACTCGGGATAGTAGGCGATGCCGAAATCCTCGCCGGCGCGCTTGCCGGAGCTGCGCTCGAGCGCCGGGATAATCAGCTCGTCCATGGTTCCGGGCAGGACGGTCGAACGGACGACCACCGAGTGGAAGGCGTTCTTGCCCTTGATGGCGGCACCAAGCTGTTCGGCGACGCGGGTGACGTAGCGGGTGTCGAGGGCGCCGTTGTTCATGGCCGGGGTGCCGACGCAGACAAACGACATATCGGTGCCGTGCACGGCCTCCTCGGTCGAGGTGGTGGCCGACAGGCGATCGCGGCGGCGGGCTTCGGCGATCAGGCCCTCGAGTCCCGGCTCGACGATGGGCGAGCGGCCGTTGCGGATCGTTGCGACCTTCTCGGGATTGACGTCGACGGCAATGACCTCGTGGCCGTCGCGGGCCAGGCAGGCCGCCGAGACTGCACCCACATAACCGATCCCGAAAATGCTGATGTTCACGCTCATCTCCTGTCTGTGGGGACGCCGTCGCGTCATTTCGCGACGTTCATGCCCTCCGTCGGAGAGTGTTGCGCCAGAACCATGCCAGCAGATTTTGGGTCAGTTTGGTGCGGACCGGGCCTGATCCTCAGGCTTGCGGGGCCCCTGTGCCGTGCCGATGCGGGACAGGAGCCGGATTTGTCTCATACCGCGTTGCGGTAGGCCTTGGGCGAGATGACGGTGAGGATCAGGATCTTGATGTCGAGCAGGAACGACCAGTTGTCGATGTAGAACAGGTCATGGCGGACCCGCATCTCCATCTTCTCCTCGGTGTCCGTCTCGCCACGGTGGCCATTCACCTGCGCCCAGCCGGTGATGCCCGGCTTGACGTTGTGGCGGCGCGCATAGCTGGCGATGCGCTGCTCGAACAGCCGGTTGTGGGCGACCGCATGGGGACGCGGCCCGACCAGTGACATGTTGCCGGCGATGACATTGAGCACCTGCGGCAGCTCGTCGATGTTGGTGCGCCGCAGGAAGCGGCCGATTCGTGTCACCCGCGGGTCGTTGCGCTGGGCCTGCGCGACGACCGGGCCGTCGTCCTGCGTGGTCATGCTGCGGAACTTCCAGATACGAAAGGGCTCCTGGTTGAAGCCGTAGCGGGTCTGGCGGAAGAACACCGGGCCTGTGCTGTCGCGCTTGATCAGCACAGCCACGACGGCGAACAGCGGCGCCAGCATGAACAGGATCAGGATCGACGCGGCGAGATCGAAACTGCGCTTCACCAGCTGCTCGAACAGGGTGAGCGGCGGACGCACCAGGTGCACCGTGACCATCGACCCGAACCGGTCCAGCCGCAGGTCGGCATAGCGCTCCAGCAGCCGGTCGGGCGCCACGCGGATGGCGACCGGCAGCTGCTCGAAGGCCTCGACGCAGGCCTCGATGGCGTCCGGCTCGGACCAGGGCAGGACGATATGGACGTCGTCGGGATGAAGTTCGCGTGCGACCTCGACGGCCGCAGCAATCTGGCGGGCGCGCTGGCGGGGATCATGACCGATATCGACGCAGGCGACGATGCGCAGGCCGCTCTCGGACGGACGATGCCGCAGGGTGAAGGCAACCAGGTCCTCCTGACGGCCGATCACCATCATCTGCCGCAGCGCAACCCGGCCCTCCGCGACCGCGCGGGCCAGCGCCGTGCCGAAGCGGTGACGCAAGACGCCGAGTGCCAGGAACCCGATGACGTAGAACAGCAGGAGCCAGCCGCGTGAGTAGCCGTCGCTGGCCTTGGCGAAGAAGGCCAGGGCCAGGATCGCAACGCAGCACTGGTTCCATTCCGGAGCCAGGCCGCGGGCCCAGTCCTCCTCGGCGGACCAGAACGCGGTCGGCTCGCCGCGGATGAGGCGAAGCCCGGCAAACGCCAAGGCGAAGACCGCGCCAAACACGACAAACTCCGGGGTCGGTCCGGGATTGCCGTAGACCGTCATGTGGTAGCCGTAGCCGCTCAGCAGGGCCGCCGCGATGATGGCCGCACTTTCGGCCAGAATGACCCCAATCGAGACGACAAGCGGGTGCAGCGTGCCGGAGTGGGACGTGTCGCGGAGCCGGACGGAGTGAAAATGATGCGTCATGGTGCGCTCGATTGTCGTCGGGCTTGCCGTTGCAAGGGCGGTGCCTCGCAACCCCAGCATCGCGATCGGCCTTGCCGTGGCCCGCGACGCAAATCGGGACCGCACGCGCCAAGACGGCCACGGCCGGGGCCTTAAAGCGGGTTTAATGCACTGTTTCGTAGACTGCGGGCGATCTCCGGAGAAAAGACCCATCAGCACCGCGATATCCCTGCGCAGTCCACTCGGCGGCGCCCTGCGCTGGCACCGTG
>JBMOJG010000628.1:0-2612 GCA_049316925.1 Alsobacter sp.
GGTCGAGATCGTCGATCTCGACCTGCAGCCCTGCGGCGGTACGCATGTCCGCAACACCGTCGAGATCGGCACCGTCGCGGTCACCAATATCGAGAAAAAGGGCAAGCAGAACCGCCGCGTGCGGATCGCGCTTGTCTGACACCAACGCCGGAGCAGTGCCATGACCGACAATCCCTTCCTGGTGTCCACCGACTGGCTGGCCGAACGCCTGGACGCACCCGATATCACCATCGTCGACGGATCGTGGTACCTGCCGACGCAGAACCGCAACGCCGTTGCCGAATACGCTGCCGGTCACATTCCCGGCGCCGTGCATTTCGACATCGAGGCGATCGCCGACCATGACAACCCATTGCCGCATATGCTGCCGCGGCCGGAGGCGTTTGCCCGGGCGGTGAGCGCGCTTGGCATCGGCGACGGCATGCGCATCGTCATCTATGACGGCGCCGGCCTGTTCTCGGCCCCTCGGGTCTGGTGGACGTTCCGCACCTTCGGCGCGGCGGACGTGGTGGTGCTCGACGGCGGCGCGCCAAAATGGCGGGCGGAAGGGCGGCCCTGGACGGACGAACCGACGCGCCGACGGGCCAAAACCTTCACCGCAAGGCTCGACCACGGGGCGGTCGCCGACGCCGCCGACATCGCCCGGGCGCTCGACACCGGCTCCGCCCAGATTGTCGACGCCAGACCGGGCGAGCGCTTTCGCGGCGAGGTGCCGGAGCCGCGGCCCGGGCTGCGCGCGGGCCACATTCCGGGAAGCCACAGCCTGCCGGGCTCATCGCTGCTCGCCGACGGACGCCTGCTTGACCGAGCCGCGCTGGTGGCGGCCTTCCAGGCCGCCGGGGTCGATCTCGACCGGCCTGTGGTGACGAGCTGCGGATCGGGCGTTTCGGCCGCCATCGTGTCGCTGGCTCTCGCCGGCCTCGGCCGGCCGGCCCGCGCGCTCTACGACGGCAGCTGGACGGAATGGGGCGCAAACGCCGACCTGCCTGCGGCGACCGGCCCGGCCTCGCCGCGCCGCTGAGTCCGCCCTGCCCTCAGGCCCCGCTGGCCCGGCGGCGCCGGTCGGCCTCTCCCGCCAGGACAAGCGTCACAAGCGCCACCGCCACCAGCAGCGGTCCGACGAGCTTGTCGAACCCCACGGCAGCAAGAGCCACCACCGGGTCGCCCCAGCCCATCGCCCGGCACGGGCAGGCACCGCCGAAGGTCGTTGTCGCCGTCACAAGGGCAGCCCAGGCCAGTTGGAACAGGGCGGCAGCGCGCACGATCAGCGCACCGCCGCGCGACAGGCCCGCGGGGTCAAAGCCCAGGATGCACCAACCGACGACGGCGAATGGCAGCGACACCAGCGCCCCCACATAGAGGGCGCCGCTGGCGCATTGCCGGCAGTCGACAAGCAGGAACGCCCCGAACGCCACGATAACGCCGGCGACAACCGGTCCGATCGCCGCATGGCCGCGCCCCCGGCCGGCCAGCGCCAGCCCGGCCGCCGCGCACCCGAGCCCGATCGCCAGCAGGATGAGGATGATCCGCACGGCGGCGCGCCGCCGCTGCCCCTCAGTGCAGGATCTGGCTCAGGAACAGCCGAGTCCGCTCATGCTGCGGATTGCGGAAGAACTCGTCCGGCGTGTTGGATTCGACGATCTGCCCGGCGTCCATGAAGATGACCCGGTTGGCGACCTGGCGGGCAAAGCCCATCTCGTGGGTCACGCAGATCATGGTCATGCCCTCCTCGGCGAGCGACACCATGGTGTCGAGCACCTCCTTGACCATTTCCGGATCGAGCGCCGAGGTCGGCTCGTCGAACAGCATGATCTTCGGGCTCATGCACAGCGACCGGGCGATGGCCACGCGCTGCTGCTGGCCGCCGGAGAGCTGGCCCGGATACTTCAGCGCCTGCTCGGGGATCTTCACCCGTCGCAGATAGTGCATCGCGATCTCTTCGGCGTCCTTCTTCGGCAGCTTTTTCACCCAGATCGGCGCCAGCGTGCAGTTCTCGAGGATCGTCAGGTGCGGGAACAGGTTGAAATGCTGGAACACCATGCCGACCTCGCGTCGGATCTCGTCGATCCGCTTGAGATCATTCGTGAGTTCGATGCCGTCGACGACGATCTTGCCCTGCTGGTGCTCTTCCAGCCGGTTGATGCAGCGGATCATGGTCGACTTGCCCGACCCGGACGGTCCGCACACCACCACGCGCTCGCTGCGCTTCACCGTGAGGTTGACGTCACGAAGGACGTGGAAATCTCCATACCACTTGTTCATGGCGACGATCTCGATCGCCGTCTCGTTCTTGAGCTGGGCCGGCTTCAGGCTCGCGGGCTTGGAGGCTGTGGCGACGGCGGGGGCTGTGGCGGCCATGGGATCCCTCTCAGTGCTTGTGGCCAGTGGCGAGCCGACGCTCCATCCACTGCGAGTATTGCGACATGCCGAAGCAGAACACGAAGTAGAACAGCGCGGCGAAAGCGTAGCCCGAGGCCCGCGTCACCGGTGTCGCCCAACGTGGATCCACCAGCGACGCCTCGACCGTCTTGACGAGGTCGAAGATGCCGACGATCGACACCAGTGACGTGTCCTTGAACAGGCCGATGAAGGTGTTGACGACCTTCATCGGC
>JBMOJG010000629.1:0-2611 GCA_049316925.1 Alsobacter sp.
ACCGCGTGTCGGAGATTGCGCGAGATCAAGGCGAACAGGGCACGACCGGGCGAGGATCGATCCATCAATCCGGAGGATCGGTGATGAACATCACGCCTGCTGACGAAGAGATTTCCCGGCTGGTGGGCCGCGCGGTGGCGTGGTGGCGCGACCGTCTCGAGGCCCAGGCGCAGGCCCGCGAACTTGCCGACCTGCCACCCGAGGATCGGGCCGAACTGGCGCGCGATCTGGCGCTGACGCCGGCCGATCTCGACCTGCTGGCCCGTGACGTGCGCGGCGGGCTGCTGATGGAGCGGATGGCGAAGGCCTGCGGGGTTGATCTCGACGACGTTCGCCGCACCATGCCCGACGTGTCGCGCGACATGGCGCTGGGCTGCGCGCGATGCGGCGACAAGGCGCGCTGCCGGAACGACATGGATGAAGGCATGGTCGACCTCGTCGCTCCGGACTATTGCCCGAACGCCGCAACGTTCCGGGACTTGTCGCCGCGGCTCTGAGAGGCCGGGCCAGCTTCGCAACCACGAGGCCCTGCCTCTGTCGCACCGGGAGCAGTCATTGCTGCCGGTGCGTCCGGCTGTTGGTCCGCGGTGCCGCGACCGGGGCATCCCTGACGAAAATCTCGCGAAACACCCGGTCCTTAACGGATCTTTACGCGCTGGCGACAGGTGCATTCGCACGACGTTCAAGGGATTGATCCTAGATGGAGAGACGCTGGCGCTCCGCCTGCCCTGTTTGGACGGGCTATCCCCGGCCTTGTCCGACACCTGCACTACACCTGCGCCGCGCCACCCAGTGCGGCGCTTTTTCTTTTCAGGGCCCAGGCCGCGCAGGCGCCCGCAGATAGACGGCTGTCGCGACCAGGAGCGCCACTCCGAATGCCGTGAACAGCTGGCCGTAGACGACGCCTGGCGGAAGGCCCGCGGCAAGGCCGGCTCCGACGAGCTGGCCGGACCCGTATTGCAGCAGCCCTGCGCCGCCGATGAACAGGAAATTGAGGAAGGTCACGCCGCGGCCCAGCAGGTTGGCCGGCAGGAACAGCCTGCCGTGGGACATCAGCATGCCGTAGGTCATGCCCGCAGCGCCGAGCAGCGCCACCCAACACAGGGCGACGACCGGCTCCCGGGTTATGCCAAGACCGATCAGCGCGGCCGCTGCCAGCAGGCTGCCGGCAATCGTCGTCGGTCTCGGGCCGCCAAGCAGGCGCTCCAAGGGACCATAGGCCAGCGCGCCGACCGTCATCGCGATGGCCATCAGCAGCGCTGCATTGCCGCGGGCAACGGAGCCGAATCCATGGACCTCGCCGAAATAGGGCGCGATCCACAGGCCGCGAACAGCGATCACGACCGCATAGCTGATGGTGACGAGCGGCAGCATCGGCCACAACGCCCGGATTCGCGCCACGCTGACGAAACCGCGCAAAGGGTGATCGCCCGTTGCAGGCATCGGAACCGGTGGCGGATCCCGCAGTGCAGCGTAGACCAGCACGGTGCTCACCAGGGTCATGGCGGCGATGCCGGCCATGCTGGCGCGCCAGCCGAAGGCCTCGACGGCCAGCGCCAGCGGCGCCGCGCCGGCGAGATTGCCGGCAGAGCCAAAACCGATCATCGCCGAGGCGAGGAGCGCGAAGCGATGCGGCGGAGCGGTGCGGCCGAAGACGTAGAGGCTCGCCATCAGCACCGGGGAGCAGCCGATGCCGATCAGCGCCATGGCGAACAGCACCATGGCGGCCGAGGTCGCCGCGGCGAACAGTGCGGCGCCGGCAACGGCAGCCAGCATGAAAACCGCCATGGTGCGGCGCGGGCCGAACCGGTCGAGGGCAAGCCCGACCGGGATCTGGGCGACGGCGAAGGCGGCAAACCAGACGGCCGACGCCTCGCCGAGGCGCGGGGCATCGAAGCCGAGATCGCGGCCAAGATCGGCGGCGACGATGGCGAGGAACGCCCGGAAAAACTGGCTCAGCACATAGGCCAGCAGCAGCACGAGAAAGGTCACCATCACGTCCGGTCCGAAGTCGCAAGGGCGAACGCTAGCATGCGAGGGGGTGGGCGCCAGCCCGGCGGCGGATGGGGGACCCGCATTCCCCGCATCACGGACCGGTTGCAAACCACGGCGAGACTGTGCTGCATCGGCTCATAATCGGCGGATCTCTCGTCATGACCTTCGGCCTCGACCTGCTTCTTGCCCAGCCTGATTGGGCAATCCTGATGTTCGGGGCTTTGGCAACCGCAGGTATAGCGATTGTTGTGGGTCTGGCCGCCAGACGCTGGTGGTTCGCACCGCGTCTCGACCGGTTTGACGCCCATGCCAAGCTGGCGGAACTCGTCCATTCCAGCCTGCTGGCCTTTTCGGTCTTCGTGCTGGCGCTGGCGCTGACCGATGTTCAGGCCAGTATGTCGCGCGCCGATGATGCGGTTTCGCGGGAGGCCTCGCTCATCGGACGGTTCGACCGGGAACTTGCGGCACGGCCGGAGCCGGAGGCCGCCATGGCACGCAAACAGCTGCGGGCCTATGCCGGCTCTCTTGTCATGGATGAATGGCCCCGCCTGTCTGAGGCCGTTCCCAGCCTTTCACCGCAGTCTGCAACTCACCTTGCCGGGCTATGGGATCGTGT
>JBMOJG010000630.1:0-2609 GCA_049316925.1 Alsobacter sp.
AGATGATGCACTTCATCGCCGAGATGCGCCGGCTGTCGGGCGGCAAGCCGGCCGGGTTCAAGCTCTGCATCGGCCATCCGTGGGAGTTTCTCGCCATCTGCAAGGCGATGGTGGAGACGGGCATCTATCCCGATTTCATCGTCGTCGACGGCAAGGAGGGCGGCACCGGCGCCGCGCCCCTCGAGTTCATGGACCATCTCGGCATGCCGCTGCGCGAGGGGCTGAGCTTTGTCCACAACGCACTGGTGGGCATCGGCGCGCGCGACCGCATCCGCATCGGCGCCAGCGGCAAGATCGTGACGGCCTTCGACATCGCCCGCGCCATGGCGCTGGGCGCCGACTGGTGCAACGCCGCCCGCGGATTCATGTTCGCGGTTGGCTGCATCCAGTCGCAAAGCTGCCACACCGACCGCTGCCCGACCGGCGTCGCCACCCAGGATCCCAGCCGCGCCCGCGCGCTGGTGGTGCCGGACAAGGCCGAGCGCGTGCTGAGCTTCCACGACCAGACCACCAAGGCGCTGGCCGAGTTCGTCGCCGCAGCCGGCCTCGACCATCCGGGCCAGTTCACCACGGCGCATTTCTCGCGCCGGATCTCGGCCCATGAGGTGCTCAGCCTGGCCGAGACCTATCCGGCGCTGAAGCCCGGTGAGCTGCTCACGGGCACGGAAGACCATCGCTTCAAGGAGGCCTGGGCGATGGCCAGCGCCGACACGTTCCGGCCCCGCGTTCTGGCCTGAACAGGCCGGCCGCCGCGCCGGTCCGCCGCGGCGGACCGGCAAGCCCGCCCATGGTCCTGATCGGGTTTACCCGATCACAAGCCTCATGCCCGACCATGCCGGCGCCAGCCCGGGATGCGCCCATGAGTGCCAGGACCTATCGCTTCCATTCCGTGCGACCTTGCGCGACATTGCCCGCGACCATTGGTCGGTCCTCGCCAAGCTGCGGGAGATCGAGGCCGAACTGGCGACACGGACGTCGATCCAGGCCGGCGAGGCCCGCCAGCAGGTCGCTGACCGCATTGCTGAACTGGACCCCGGCCTCCGCCGTCCCGCCGCCTTCGGCCGCTCCGGCGCGCCCGCGACCGGTGCAGGCCTGGAGCGGGAGGTGGAGGCCCTGCGCGCCCGTCTCGCTGAGGCCGAGGCCGAGCTGCAGCAGTTGCGCGCGGCCGGTCCGAAACCCGTCTACCGCACGCTTGGCCTCGACGAGGACGCGCCGGACTTCCTCATCCGCGCCGCCCGCACCGCCTGGCGCAAGGCCTGCCATCCCGACACCAGCGCGACCGCCGACAAGGCCGACGCCCAGCGCCGCTTCGTCGCCGCCGAGGCGGCGTTCGAAACGGTCTATGAGTTGCGTGGGCTGAGCCGGTGAGGCGCGATGATCGCGTCTGACGATAAGGTCGGCGGTCTGACCAGGACGTGAAACGGCATGTTTGCCGTAAAATGGTCGGAGCGAGAGGATTCGAACCTCCGACCCCCTGCTCCCGAAGCAGGTGCGCTACCAGGCTGCGCTACGCTCCGCCATGCCGGCGTGCCGACGGGCGTTTGTATAGGCAAGGGGTGGGGCGAAGGCAACCCGAAAACGCGACGCGGCAGGGAGCACGCGATCTGTCCGGTGCAGGCAGCACACAACCTGGCCGGCGTCGGGAGCCGATGATCCTCCCCCTGCGGATCAGCCTCGTAGGGCGTCAGGCCTGGTCCGGCTCCGTCACCCCGACCTGCGCGGTGATCCGGCCATAATGCTCGATGCGCCGGTGACGCTTGAAGTCGAAGATTGTCTCCTTGCCGAAGCGGGTGGCGTCGAGATCGCAGGCGTGGACCAGCACGCCGTCGTCCTCGCCGGCCAACTCCGCCACCACATGGCCGTCGGGATCGACGATCATGGTCCCGCCCATCAGGTGGTGGCCGTCCTCGCTGCCGGCCTTGGCGACCGCCACGACCCACGTGGCGTTCTGATAGGCGCCGGCCTGCAGCGACAACTTGTGGTGGAACATCCGCTCGGCCGGCCCCTCGGCCGCGCGTTGCGAGTTGACGGATGGCGTGTTGAAGCCGAGCAGCACCATCTCGACGCCCTGCAGGCCCATGACCCGATAGGTTTCCGGCCAGCGGCGGTCGTTGCAGATCGCCATGCCGAACAGGCCGCCCATGGTCCGCCAGACGGGAAAGCCCAGATCGCCGGGCTCGAAATAGCGCTTCTCCAGGTGCTGGTGCGTCCGCTCGGGGTCGAACTCCACGTGTCCCGGCAGGTGGATCTTGCGGTAGACCCCGACGGTCCGGCCCTCGCGGTCCACCAGCACCGAGGTGTTGAAGTGGCGGCCCTTGGGGGTCAGCTCGGCATAACCCAGGCTCAGCCCCATCCCGTACTGTCGGGCGCGCGCGAACAGCGGCGCGACGTCGTCATTGGGCATCGTGCGCTCGAACCAGGCATCGGCCTCGGCGCGGTCCTCATGATACCAGCGCGGAAAGAACGTCGTCAGGGCGAGCTCCGGGTAGACGATCAGGTCCGCGCCCTTGGCCTTCGCCGCGTCCATCAGCACCAGCATGCGCCCGACGACCGTGGCCCGGCCCTCGGCCCTCTGGATCGGCCCGAGCTGGGCGGCGGCGACAGTCACG
>JBMOJG010000631.1:0-2600 GCA_049316925.1 Alsobacter sp.
CCCGTTGGTGACCGTCACGGCGATCAGCACCCTGCCGGGATCGCTGCGGCTGCGGGCCAGAGCGTTCCAAAGCGCGTGCGTCAGGGCGCTGGCCAGCCCGGCAAGGAAGACGGCGAGGGTCACGGGCGGACGGTCCAGGGCAAGGCAGGGCCTGCTCCGCTCCGGTGCCCGACGGTGGCGGCCATGGGGCGGCTCAGTCGAGGATCTTCTGCATGAAGACGAGGTCGAGCCAGCGATCGAACTTGTAGCCGACCTCCTTCAGATGGCCGGTCTCGACGAAGCCGAAGCCGTGGTGCAGGCGGATCGACGCCCGGTTCGACGCCTCGATGCCCGCCACCATCACGTGCTTCCCCAGCTCGCGGGCCGCCTCGATCAGCGGCGGCATCAGCTGCTTGCCGATCCCCTTGCCGTGATGGTGGCGGTGCACGTAGAGCGAGTGCTCGACCGTATGCGCATAGCCCTCGCCGCTGCGGAAGTCGCCGAAGGAGCCGTAACCGACGAGCTCATCCGCCAGGGTTGCCACCAGGAACGGGTAGCCCTTGGTCTTGCGGCCCCGGAGTAGGGTCCTGCGGCTCTCCAGGTCGGCGGCGTGCAGCGTCCAGATTGCGGTTGAATTGAGGATCGCGTCGTTGTGGATGTCGAGGATCGCGGGCAGGTCGGCCTCGGTTGCGGCCCTGATCGTCACCTGCATGGCATTCTCCCGGGCTCAGCGACTGAGCGGTTTGTAGTAGACCGTCGTGCCACACAGCGGGCCCTCCGGCCAGCGGGCATAATTGGGAATCTCGCCGACTCGTACCCAGCCGCCGCGCTGGTACAGCCGCTCGGCCTCCGAGCCGGTGGCGGTGTCGAGCACCAGCAGGATCAGCCCGCGCCGCTGCGCCTCGGCCTCGATCGCCCGCATCAGCGCCGTGCCGACGCCGCGGCCGCGCGCATCGCGGTGCACCAGCACCTTCTTGACGTCGGCACGATGGCTCTGGTTCGGCTTCTGGTCGACGCCGAGCTGCGCCGTGCCGACCAGGCGACCGTCGACGGCCGCACCGAACAGGACGGTGGCGCCGGCCGTCACCTCGCCGACGACGCCGTCCCACCAGGCCTGCGCCTCCGCCTGCCCGTAGGGCTGCATGAACCCGACCGAGGCCCCGCCTTCGACGCAGTCGACGAGGATCCCGACGAGCTCCGGCAGGGCGGCCCGTGCCGCCGCGCCGTCGAGGATCCTCACGTCGTTTGTCATGCGGCGGGCTCCGGGCAGCAGGTTCCGCCGCATCTGGCGCGCGGCACCGGCAAAAAGGGACGACGGCCCAGCCCGGGCTGTCAACCCCGGGCTGTCAACCCCTGTCCGGGCGCCCCGCCGCGTCCTTCAGCCGGTACAGCGCGTCGAGCGCCTCGCGCGGTGACAGCGCATCCGGGTCGATCGCTGCCAGCGCCGCATGCAGCGGGTCCGGGCCGCTGTCGGCCACGGCAGCCGCCGCGGGTGCCATCGGCCGGGCGGCGGCAAACAGCGGCAGATCATCGACCAGCCGCTCCACCGGGGCCTGCCGGTCGGCGGCCTCCAGCTCTTCGAGAATCACCCGCGCCCGCTCGGTCACCGCCCGCGGCAGGCCGGCGAGCCGCGCCACCTGGATGCCGTAGCTGCGGTCGGCGACCCCCGGGACGACCTCGTGCAGGAACACCACGTCACCCTGGAACTCGCTGACCCGCACGGTGGTGTTGACCAGCCGCGGCAATCGCCGGGCGAGCGCCGTGAGCTCGTGGAAATGCGTCGCGAACAGCGTGCGGCAGCGATTGGTCTCGTGCAGGTGTTCGATTGCCGCCCACGCGATGCTCAGCCCGTCGAAGGTCGCCGTGCCGCGCCCGATCTCGTCGAGGATGACCAGCGAGCGGTCGGTCGCCTGGTTGAGGATCGCGGCGGTCTCGATCATCTCGACCATGAAGGTCGAGCGCCCACGGGCGAGATCGTCGGCCGCGCCGACTCGCGAGAATAGGCGGTCGACCACGCCCAGCTGTGCCCGTTCCGCCGGCACGAAGCAGCCAGCCTGGGCGAGCACGCAGATCAGCGCCGTCTGCCGCAGGAAGGTCGACTTGCCGGCCATGTTCGGCCCGGTCACCAGCGCGATCCGCCCGGCTATGGTGCCCGGCGGTGGCGACAACAGGCTGTCATTGGCGACGAAGGGCTGGCCGTCGCGCTTCAGCGCCGCCTCGACCACCGGGTGGCGGCCGCGGCGGATGTCGAAGCCGAGGCCGGCATCGACGATCGGCCGGACATGGCCCTCCGCGTCGGCCAGCTCGGCCAGCGCCGTTGCGACGTCGAGGGCCGCGAGCCCGGCCGCTACCGCCTTGGTCGCTTCGGCCGACGCCACGGCCCGCGCTGCCAGCCGGTCGAAGGTGGCGAGCTCGAGCGCCAGCGCCTCGTCGCCGGCCGCGGCGATGCGCTGCTCCAGGTCGGCCAGCTCCGCGGTCGAGAACCGCATCGCGCCCTGCATCGTCTGCCGGTGGATGAAGGTCTCGGCCAGCGGCGGACGGAGCATCGTCTCGCCCGCCGCCTGCGGCACCTCGACGAAATAGCCGAGGAAATTGTTGTGCTTCACCCGCAGCGTGCGGCA
>JBMOJG010000632.1:0-2594 GCA_049316925.1 Alsobacter sp.
ATGTGGCCGGACTGCTCGCCGCCGAGATTGTAGCCATGCTCGCGCATGTGCTCGAGGACGTAGCGATCCCCTACCGCCGTGCGCGCCAGCCCCAGGCCAAGGCTCTGGAGGTAGCGTTCGAGCCCGAGATTCGACATCACGGTGGCGACGATCCCCGGCCGCGACAGCCGCCCGTCGTCGCGCCAGCTGCGCGCCACGACCGCCATCAGCTGGTCGCCGTCGACGAGCTGGCCCTTCTCGTCGACGAGGACCACCCGGTCCGCATCGCCGTCCAGCGCGATGCCGATATCGGCCCGCAGCTCCCGCACCTTGCGCGAAAGCGCCTCGGGTGCAGTCGAGCCGACATCCTGGTTGATGTTGAAGCCGTTCGGCTCGACGCCGATCGACACGACCTCGGCGCCGAGCTCCCACAGCGCATCGGGCGCAACCTTGTAGGCGGCACCGTTGGCGCAGTCGAGCACGACCCGCAGCCCGTCGAGGTCGAGCTGACGCGGCAGCGTCCGCTTGGCGAATTCAATGTAGCGCGCCTGCACGCCTTCGACGCGCTTCGCCCGGCCGAGGTCGTGCGAACCGGCGAGCCGCGACGACAGGTCCTTGTCGAGCAGCGCCTCGATCTCGCGCTCGGTATCGTCGGAGAGCTTGAAGCCGTCCGGCCCGAACAGCTTGATGCCGTTGTCCTCGAACGGGTTGTGCGACGCGGAGATCATCACGCCCATGTCGGCGCGCAGCGAGCGCGTCAGCATGGCGACGGCGGGGGTCGGCATCGGCCCGAGCAGCAGCACGCTCATGCCCACCGAGGTGAAGCCGGCCACCAGGGCGTTCTCGATCATGTAGCCCGACAGGCGGGTATCCTTGCCGATCACCACCCGGTGCGCATGGTCGCCCCGCTGGAAAGTGAGGCCCGCCGCCTGGCCGACGCGCAGCGCGAGGTCGGGCGTGATCACCCGATTCGCCAGCCCGCGAATGCCGTCGGTGCCAAAATACTTGCGCGTCATGACGTCCCCCGGACAGGCCGGGCGGTGTGAAAATCCGCCCTGGTTTCCGAACGCCGCAGCATACGGCAGCTCTCGTTACCACCGAACCAATCCGCGGGGGAATGCTCGGCCTTCGCGCGGTGTGGTTTCCGAAACCAACTTCCGGTGGAAAAAACCCCTCCGGACTCTGTCCGAAGGGGTTTGCAACACGCGGTCGAGTGCAAGGCCGGCGGCGATCAGGCCTGAGGCTGCGGCTCCATGCCGGCATCGGGCTCCTGCCGGGGCCGGCCCTTGCCGGCCGCCGGCACCACCGGCGCAGAACGGTTCGGCGGATCGTCGCTGAGGTCACGCAGCGGTGGCTTGCCGGCGATCAGGTCACGGATCTCGTCGCCCGACAGGGTCTCGTACTCCAGCAGGCCCTTGGCAATGGTAACGAACTCGTCGTTCTTCTCGGTCAGGATCTTGCGGGCGTCGAGCGCCGCCTGCTCGATCAGCCGCCGGACCTCCTGGTCGATTTTCTGCGATGTCGACTCCGACACGTTCTGCTGGCGCGACACGGACATGCCGAGGAAGACCTCGTCCTGGTTCTCGCCATACGCCACCGTGCCGAGCTCGTCCGAGAAGCCCCAGCGGGTCACCATCGCACGGGCGAGCTTGGTCGCCTGCTCGATGTCGCTCTGGGCGCCGGACGTGATGTTTTCCTTGCCGAAGGTGATCTCCTCAGCCAGGCGCCCGCCCATCATGATGGCCAGACGCGACGTCATCCACTTGTAACGGTAGGAGTAGCGGTCGCCCTCGGGCAACTGCATCACCATGCCGAGCGCACGGCCGCGCGGAATGATGGTCGCCTTGTGCAGCGGATCGGCCGATGGCACGTTCAGCGCGACCACGGCGTGGCCAGCCTCGTGATACGCCGTCAGCTCCTTCTCCTCCTGCGTCATGACAGTGGAGCGGCGCTCCGCCCCCATCATGATCTTGTCCTTGGCGTCCTCGAACTCCGCCATGGTGACGATGCGCTTGTTGCGCCGCGCCGCGAGCAGCGCCGCCTCATTGACGAGGTTCATCAGGTCGGCGCCGGAGAAGCCCGGCGTGCCGCGGGCAATGACCTTGAGGTCGACATCCGGAGCGAGCGGCACCTTGCGGACATGCACGCGCAGGATCTTCTCGCGGCCGGTCACGTCGGGGTTCGACACCACGATCTGGCGGTCGAAGCGGCCCGGGCGCAGCAGCGCAGGGTCGAGCACGTCGGGCCGATTGGTGGCCGCGATGATGATGATGCCCTCGTTGGGCTCGAAGCCATCCATTTCGACGAGCAACTGGTTCAGGGTCTGCTCGCGCTCGTCATTGCCGCCGCCGAGACCGGCGCCACGGTGCCGGCCGACGGCGTCGATCTCGTCAATGAAGATGATGCAGGGCGCGTTCTTCTTCGCCTGCTCGAACATGTCGCGCACGCGGCTCGCGCCGACGCCCACGAACATCTCGACGAAGTCCGATCCCGAGATCGTGAAGAAGGGAACGTTGGCTTCGCCGGCGACGGCGCGCGCGGTCAGCGTCTTGCCGGTGCCGGGAGGGCCGACGAGCAGCACGCCGCGCGGGATGCGCCCGCCGAGCCGCTGGAAC
>JBMOJG010000633.1:0-2588 GCA_049316925.1 Alsobacter sp.
ACACGTCCGGCGGCGAGCGCCCGTAGTGATAGTCCAGCCCCGCCTCGCCGATCGCCACGCAGCGCGGATGGGAGGAGAGCGCCACCAGCTCGGCGACGGTCACGTCCGGCTCCTCGGCCGCATGGTGCGGATGGGTGCCGACCGAGCACCACACGTCCGGATACGCCGACGCAATGGCCGCGTAGCGCTCGAACCGCCGCACATGGGTGGAGATCGTCAGCATCGTGCCGACGCCGGCCGCCCGGGCCCGTGCCACGACGGCGTCAAGCTCGGGCGCAAAGTCCGGAAAGTCGAGATGGCAGTGGCTGTCGACGAGCATCGCCTGGCTCCGTCACGCCGACTCGGCCGCGTCGTCGGCCTCGACATAGCGCGGGAAGATCGGCGCCGGGGGCGGCAGTACCGTGCCGGCCGCGAGCGCAAAGGCCGGGTCCACATGCGCGAGCTGGCGCTGGTCGGCCGGAACCGCCAGCAGATCGAGCAACGCCGACACCGCCTTGGGGATGACCGGCTGGGCCAGGATGGCGACGGCCCGCAGTGTTTCCGCCGTCACCCACAGCACCGTCCCGAAGCGCACCGGATCGGACTTGCGCGTCACCCACGGCTCCTCGCTGGCAAAGTAGCGGTTGGCATCCGCCACCACGCGCCAGATCTCGGCCAGCATGGTGTGCAAGGCCAGATCGGCCATAGCGGCTCGGGCCTTGCCCGGCAGGGTGCGCGCCGCATCAAGCAGCGCAGCATCGGCCACGGTCAACGGGCCGGGCACCGGCACCACGCCGGCGAGGTTCTTGGCCACCATCGACAGCGAGCGCTGGGCCAGATTGCCGAGATCATTGGCGAGGTCGGCATTGATCCGGGCGACAATCGCCTCATGGGAATAATTGCCGTCCTGGCCGAACGGCACCTCGCGCAGGAAGAAATAGCGCAGCTGGTCGGTGCCGTAGTGGCCGGCCAGCGTGAACGGGTCGATGACGTTGCCGACCGACTTCGACATCTTCTCGCCGCGGTTGAACAGGAAGCCGTGGCCGAACACGCCACGCGGCAGCGGCCAGTCCACCGACATCAGGAAGGCCGGCCAGTACACGGTGTGGAAGCGAACGATATCCTTGCCGATGATATGGACATCCGCCGGCCAGAACCGCGCGCGCTCGGCCGTCGGGTCCGGGTAGCCGGTGGCGGTCACGTAGTTGGTCAGGGCGTCGACCCACACATACATCACGTGCTTCGGGTTGCCCGGCACCGGAATGCCCCAGTCGAAGGTGGTGCGGCTGACCGACAGGTCGCGCAGGCCCGACTTGACGAAGCTCAGGATCTCGTTGCGCCGTTCCTCCGGCCGGATGAAGTCCGGCTGGCTTTCGTAGAGCGCCAGCAGCCGGTCCTGATAGGCCGACAGGCGGAAGAAATAGCTCTCCTCCTCCACCCACTCGACAGGCGTGCCGGTCGGTCCCCGGCGGACGCCGTCGCCGCCGACGGTGGTCTCGGCCTCGCCGTAATAGGCCTCGTCGCGCACCGAGTACCAGCCCGCATAGCTGGCCAGGTAGATGTCGCCGCTGGCCTCCATCTTCTGCCAGATCAGCGCCGAGGTGGCCGCGTGGCGCGCCTCGGTGGTGCGGATGAAATCGTCGTTCGAGGCGTCCAGCGCGGCGCCCATGGCGCGGAACACCGCGGCGTTGCGCTCGGCGAGCTCGCGCACCGGCAGGCCCTCGCGGGCCGCCGTCTGCAGCATCTTCTGGCCGTGCTCGTCGGTCCCGGTCAGGAAGAAGACGTCGAAGCCGTCGAGCCGCTTGAAGCGCGCAATGGCGTCGGTGGCGATCAGCTCATAGGCGTGGCCGATATGCGGCGTGCCGTTGGGGTAGGAAATCGCGGTGGTGATGTAGTAGGTCGGCTTGCCGCCCATGACCGCCTCGGACGTGTCTGGAGTGTCGGATCCTCATCCGGCACGCGACACACGCAACGCCGCGGAGAGGTCCGAATACAGGGTCAGGACGAATGCCCGACGGTCGAGGTTGTAGGCCTCGGTCTCGCGGGCGGTTCGGGCGATCTTGTCCCATACCTCCGCCAGTGGTGCAAGGCGGGCCGCCCCCTCGCCCGCCCGGCCGCGCGCCTGCTCGCCCAGCCAGCCGAACACCGTTCCCATGGCGGTCTCGAACGCGCGGTCATTGCTGCGGCCCGCAAGGCCGTCGGCGATCGCGTGGATGTCGGTCCAGTCAACCTGGGGCAACCGCTCCAGCGTCGCACGAATGTGCTCGGCGATCGGCAGCGTCTCGCCGTCGAGCACCTTCCAGGCATCGCGGACCGATCCGGCCGCCAGGGCGGCCGCACGGCCGGCTGTCTCGGCGTCGGGCCCACCTTCGGCACCCACCAGGACGGCCGTGATCTCCGTCTCGCTCAACGACCGGAAGCGCAGCAGCCGGCAGCGGGACCGGATCGTCGGCAGCAGCCGGCCAGGCAGGTGCGAGACGATCAGGAACAGGCAGCGCGGCGGCGGTTCCTCGACCATCTTGAGCAGGGCGTTGGCACCCTGCACGTTGAGGTCCTCGGCATGATCGACGATGCAGACGCGCCAACCGCCTTCCCCGGCGGTACTGCCG
>JBMOJG010000634.1:0-2584 GCA_049316925.1 Alsobacter sp.
CGCCATGGTGGCGATCGCCAGCGGCAGCACCCCGTGCTTCAGCATCGGATCGACCAGGACGAACTTGAAGGCCGCGCCCAGCACCAGCGCCGACATGGCCACGCCGGCCAGCACGGCCAGCCACAGCGGCAGGCCCAGGCTTGCGGCGGCGAGCATCAGGAAGGCCGGCAGCATGGCGAATTCGCCCTGCGCGAAATTGATGGTCTGCGACGTCTGCCACAGCAGTGTGAAGCCGATGGCGATGAGTGCGTAGACCGCGCCCGTGGCCAGTCCCGCCACCACCAGATTGATGAAATTGCCCATGCGTCCCCCCTGCCGGGTCCGGCCGGCGTGCGGGCGCCATCGCCCGTCCAGCGGTTGCCGGCGTGGATCAGCCGGCCCTTCGGCCGGGTGGGTGCGGGCCGCCGCTGGCGGCCCGCTGCGTCCGTTACTTCAGCTTCGGCAGGACGGCCTTGATGACCTGCTTGCCCGCCACGACCTCGCCGAGGAAGCTCTGGCGATCGAGGTCGCCATTCTCGTCGATGGTGACCTCCATCAGGATCCCGGGCTCCATCGCCGGCGTGATGGTCAGGCCGTGCAGGGTCTTGGGCAGCAGCTTGGCGTCGACCTTGCCCTGCTTCTCGGTGCCGGCCTTGACCATGTAGACGGCCAGGTAGCCCTTGATGCCGTTGTGGTCCGGGACGTAGTTGAACTTGTCCTGGAACTTCTTGCGGAACTCCTGGATGGCCGGGATCGGCGCATCCGTGGTCAGGCCGACATGGCCGCGCACGCCGTTGGCAGCCTCGCCGGCCAGGTCGATGACCTTCTGGCCGAGCAGCGTGGTCTCGCCGACCAGCGGCACCTTGATGTCCTGGCGGCGCAGCTCCTTCAGGATGCGGGCGCTCTCTTCCTCATTGAGGTAGATGAACACCACGTCGGGGTTGGCGGCCTTGACCTTGACGGCGTCGGCCGCGAAGTCGGCCTGGCCGGCTTCCGTCGACAGGTCGGCGACGACCTTCACGCCACGTGCCGCGAACTCCTTCATGACCATGTCGCGGCCGCCCTTGCCGAAGTCGTTGTTGACCCACACCACCGCGGCGGTCTTGGCCTTCACGTCTTCAGCCATGTACTTGGCGATCTTCGGCATCGACGACTGCTGGCCGAACGAGGTGCGGAACAGGAACTTGTTGCCCGCCTGCGTCAGCTCGGCCGCCTCGCCGCCCATGATGTTGGCGATTTCGGCCTGGATCACCAGCGGCGCCGTCACCTTCACCGAGCCCGAATAGCCCGGGCCAAGCAGCACGTAGGGATTGTCGTCCAGCGCTTTCTGCACCTGCGCGCGCGCGGCGCCCGGGTTCGACTGGGTGTCGGCATGGCTGATCTCGATCTTGCGGCCGAGGATCCCGCCCTTGGCGTTGATCTCCGCCACGGCGAGGTCGGCGCCGTTCTTGAAGTTCGTGCCGACGGTGGCGCCGGGGCCCGAGAGCTCGCCCACATTGGCGATCTTGATCGGCGGCCCGGACTGGGCAGCGGCGGTGCCGGCAAGGCCGATGGCCGCAAGGGCCGCGGCAACGAGGTGGGTCGTCTTCAGCATGGTCGTCCTCCCGTGACGTGTTCTGACGTTCAACTCATCGGACAGCCCGTTGGACCGCCCGCCGTATAGCGGCCGACCGGCGCCTCAAGGGCTCCGGGCGGCCATCACTGCGTCGAAGGCGGCCACCATGGCGTTGCGGGACGGCTGGCGTCCCGTGAACAGCCGGAAGGCGTCCACCCCCTGGTCGATAGCAAGCTCACGCCCTGTCATCACCCTGCAGCCGGCTTCGCGCGCAGCGAGCAGCAGCGGGGTCCAGAGCGGGAAATACACCGCGTCGGCCACCCACAGGCCGGCATGCAGCAGCGTGGGCGGAACGGGTGTGTTCCGGTCGGGCAGCATGCCGACCGGCGTGCCGTTGACAAGTCCCGTCGCGCCGTCGAGCGCCGCCGCGACACTGTCGCAGATGCGCACATCCGTTCCGGCGGGCAGCGCAGCGGCCAGAGCGGTGGCCTGGCCGGCATCCCGGTCGAACAGCCGCAGGGCCGTGCCGCGGGCCGCCAGCGCGAACGCCGCCGCCCGCCCGACACCGCCGGTGCCGACCATGGCCACCGGCCCGGCAGGCGCACCGATGACGCGCGCCAGGGCGTTGTCGAAGCCGGTCGCGTCGGTGTTGTGGCCGGTCAGGCGGCCATCCGCCACCACCACCGTGTTGACGGCGCCGATCGCCCGGGCCTGCGGTGACAGCGCGTCCAGCAGCGGCACGACCGCAGCCTTGTACGGGAACGTGACGTTGATGCCGGCAAACCCGAGCATGCGCACCCCGTCCAGGATCGTCCGCAGCCCCGCGCTGTCGGCGCCCGCCACCTCGATCAGGTGATAGCGCACGTCCAGCCCGACGCTGGCGCCGGCCGCTTCCTGCATGGCGGGCGATGCCGAATGCCGGATCGGATGGCCCAGAAGGCCGAGGAGCGGGCGTGGCTGGCCGGTGGGGAGCGACACCATCAATCTTGCTTCATGTTCGCTATGCGAACCTTTGTCCGCATTACGCACTTTTTACTGTGCCGAAACCGA
>JBMOJG010000635.1:0-2580 GCA_049316925.1 Alsobacter sp.
CGTTGCTGGCGGTGTACATCACCGAGGCGGTGCCGACGGCGCGGATGTTTGAGGCGCACTTGATCTCGCGGCCCGTCTCGCGGGCCTTGCCCAGCGCGGGGAGGAGGAGGCCGATCAGAAGGGCGATGACCGCCACGACGACCAGAAGTTCAACGAGGGTGAAGCCGCTTCGGCGTTCCGTGCGCCGGGGCTCCGAGAAAAAGAAGGACATCGCCATGGGTCTGCTGCTCCTGACAAGCGACGGACGATGACGTGCCGACACAACGTCGGGCACCCACACCATCCACGCACGCAAGTCTGCCACCTTTGTGTGTGGTTTTTGTGAAGAGCGGGCCAGAGAAGTGCGAGAATTGGTTGTTGATTCGTTGTGGACCCCCAATGACTGCTGGTTTTGACGGCGATAAGGCCGAAGGACCGAAGGGTGTTCGTGTCCGGTAAACGCGCAATTTCCGCGTTTTGGGCCTTTTTGGCGTGTCTCGGGGGTGTGCGTGACGGGCTCAATGGATTGAGTGTCGCATCGAGATTTGGTGCAATTTTAGCGCAAATGAATCTCTTTGTGCGTGTCCCGGCACAAAGCGGGCGGCTACCCGATCGGTTTGAGGTTTTTCGCCACGCTGGTGCGGTAGGCCATAACGCCCGGGATGATGCCGGCGGCGCTGGCCAGCAGCGTCGTCAGGAGGATCAGGCTCATCACAAACTCCGGGGCAGCGGCGGGCTGGATGACGATACCCAGGCGCTGCTTCATCACGCCGGCGACGAGGAGGTTGCCCACCAGCGCGATGACCACGCCCAGGACCGCGCCCAGGACACCCAGGATCGCGCTCTCGGTCAGGATGAGGCCGAAGACGCGGGACTGGCTGGCGCCGAGGACCCGGAGCACGGCGATCTGGCGGCGGCGCTGCTCCATCGAGTTGTAGAGCGCGAGCATGATGCCGATGCCGCTGGAGAGCATCACCGCCGCGGCGAGGGCGAGGAAGACCTGGTCGACGTTTGAAACGATTTTGAAGAGTTGCTCGATCTGCTTGCTGGGGTTGGCGACGGTGATGGAGGGGTCGCGCCGGAGTTGGTCGAAGACCACCGGCAGGCTGGCGGGGGTGTCGGACCCGGCGCGGGTGGGCAAGCGGAGGTAGATGCCGGTGATTTTGCGGTCGATGTCCGTGATATCAGCGATGGTGGTGAGTGAGGCGTCGGCGGATTCGGCGGTGCGCCGGTCGTGGGCGTGAAGGAGCCAGGTGGATTCGAGGCTGATGAAGGCGGCGCGGTCGTGGGCGCTGCCGGATGGTTCGATGATGCCGACGACCTCGAACTGGTACTCGGTGTGGACGTGCGGCTCGGTGATGGTCTGGCCGGCGGCTGTCATCGCTTCGCGTGCGGCGTCGGTGAGGCTGACGCCGTGGGTGAGGACGAGTTTTTCGCCAAGTTGGGTGCCGGTGGCACGAGCGACGGCGGCACCGAGGACGACCTGGAGTTCGCGGTCAAAGGGCTTGCCCGCGGCGAAGCGCCACGGCTCGGCGGGTGAAGGTTCGAAGCGGGAGAAGAACTCGGTGGTGGTGGCGAGCACGGGGAAGCCGCGCCAACTGTCGCCCTGCTGGGTGGGGATGGCCCACTCCAGGGGGAAGCGATTGGTGAGGTCGAGGTACTCGCTCCAGAGGATGGGGCGCTGCGGCGGGTTGGCGTAGAAGACGCCGTTGAGGACCGAGGCGAGGGGTGAGGCGTCGCGTGAGACGAGCAGGTGCATGTTGCCGCTGCCGCGCTCGAAGGCGGCGCGGCCGGAGTGGCGCATCGAGACCAGAACGAGCATCAGGGCCACCGCCACAGCGACGGTGATGACGGTGACGACGCTGGAGAAGAGTCTTCCGGTGATGCTGCGGCGGACGATGGTGAGGTCGGTGAGGGCCATGGGGTCAATCTGTAGGCGCAGGCGGCGGGTGCGGAAATGTTTGATCGATGGGAGCAGCATTCGCGCACCGGCCACTCTGGGCGGCGGGCGTGCGAAGGGAAAGGACCGGCTTCAGGATCCGCCTGCACCATTGGTGCTCAAGCCGACGCTGTCTGATCGGTCTCCCACGCGCTGGCCCGGGACGCGTCCAATTGGAACCCGATGCGGCGGCGTTCAGGGTGCTTGGACTCGGACAAGTGAAGGGAAACGCGCGCGTTTCGGTGGATTTTGCTCCTGAGCGGCGAGTCCTGGGAATCCTGTGCCCGAAATGCTGACTGACCCAACCAGATTGGTGCCGCACAACGAAAAAACCCTTCGGCACGGTGGCCGAAGGGTTTGATCTCCGAGAAAGTCGGGGTGGGCGGATTCGAACCGCCGACCTTTTGACCCCCAGTCAAACGCGCTAACCAAGCTGCGCTACACCCCGATTGGTGTTCTGAATTAGATTGTTGAAACTTGTCAGGACTGCGGGTTGGGGCAGCAGTGTCGCCCGCGATTCGTGGGCTTGGGGCCGTCGCGCAGTGACACCTGTCCGAACCCTCAGGGGGGAGGGAGAGCATAGCGACACGTTGGAGAACAGGCAAACCCGCCTCTTGGCCTTTGGCTTCGGAGTCGCTATACTTGGGACATCGGATGCCGGT
>JBMOJG010000636.1:0-2579 GCA_049316925.1 Alsobacter sp.
CTTTCCGTCATTCACCGCCCATGTAGAAACAGTCGACAGAGTTACACCGCGATGTATGCAAAAGGCGTCAGCCAACTTGATCAATTCGGTTGTATTCACGTCCCATCCTCTCGGTATCATTACCAAAATTATGGGGGGCAATAATACCGATAGTCGAGCGGCTACTTTTCGGTAATAATCTAGATTCGTGGAAAACATTCAGAGCACCTTTGCTAACCTCGTCAAAGATCGCCTTAAGGCTTTGAATACGAATGCGTTTTCAGTAGAAAATGCGGCAGGGTTACCGCCTGACGCTGTGCGGAACGTGCTGAGGGGCACCAAAAAGACGGCCCGTCGATATCGCGGATGATGTCTTGCAAACGCCTGATCGGCCCTTTGTTCGATGCCCACGCGCCGGTTCCCTGCCCCAAAGCATAACCGCGCCCGCCACCAAGCTCGACGGGTTCCGCGAGGTCGCGCCCCGCATCGATGCGCGTGACGCGGAAATCCATGCCCTCCAGCGCCTTTGCGCAGGCCTCGCCGGAGCGCAGCGACACCTCCCGCTCGGCCGACAGTCCGCCCATCAGAACCGCCACATGGCGCGTCATCGTCCAGCCTCCCTGTCGGCAGGCCGGGCAAGCCCGACCCGCTTGATTTCCCATTCGAGCGTCACGCCCGCGCTCTCCAGCACGCGCCGACGCACCTCCTCGCCCAGCGCCTCGACGTCGGCCGCGGTGGCGCCCGCATGGGCGACGAGGAAATTGCAGTGCAGCGGCGAGACCTGCGCTCCGCCATGCATCAGCCCGCGGCAGCCGGCCCTGTCGACCAACTCCCAGGCCTTGGCGCCCGGCGGGTTCTTGAATGTCGACCCGCCCGTGCGGGTGTTGACCGGCTGTGTCGCCTGCCGGGTCTCGGTGATCGCCGCCATCTCGGCCAGGATCGCCGCCGGATCGCCCGGCCGCCCCTCGAACACCGCATGCGTGAACACGACATCGTCGGCGACCGCACAGTGCCGATAGGTGAACCCCATGGCGGCCGTGTCGAACGCCCGCACCACGCCGTCGCGCCCGACCCCGCGGCAGGAGGCGAGCACGTCCTTGACCTCGCCCCCGTAGGCGCCGCCATTCATCCGCAGCGCCCCCCCGATCGTGCCCGGAATGCCGCGCAGGAACGACAGGCCGGCGATCCCCGCCTCGGCGGCCACGCGCGCCACCTTGACGTCGGCGGCACCTGCCCCGGCCGCGATGCGCAGCGGTCCTGTCACGGTGATGTCCTGGAATCCCTTGCCCAGCCGGATCGCCACGCCCGGCAGGCCGCCGTCGCGCACCAGCAGGTTCGAGCCGAGACCGATGACGAGCGCCGGGACACCGGCCGGCAGGCCGGCCATGAACAGCGCAAGGTCGGCCTCGTCGGCCGGCTGGAACAGCACCTGCGCCGGGCCACCGGTGCGAAACCACGACAGCGGCGCCAGCGGCGCGTTCGACACCATGCTCCCGCGCAGGCCCGGCATGCGGGCCGCCAGAACGTGCGTGATGTCGGAAAACGCCACCGGCCTCAGTCCGCTGCCGGACCGAGTGCGGCGAGTTCTCCCGGCAGCGCATAGGCCCAGCTGGTAATGGTGCCGGCGCCGAGGCACACCACATAGTCGCCCGGCCGCGCCAGCCCGTGCACCATCGGCGCGAGATCGGCCGGGCCGTCCAGCGGCAGCACATGGCGGTGCCCGTGCGCTTTCAGCGCCAGAACGAGCGAATCGCGGTCCGCCCCGGGGATCGGTGCCTCGCCGGCCGCGTAGGTGTCAGCCACGATCACCACATCGGCATCGTTGAAGCAGGTGGCGAACTGATCGAACAGCGACGACAGGCGGGTGTAGCGATGCGGCTGCACCACCGAGATCACCTGGCCGGGCGTCGAGGCCCGCGCCGCGCGCAGCACCGCGGCAATCTCGACCGGGTGGTGACCGTAGTCGTCGAAGATTGCCGCCCCGTTCCACTCGCCGGTGCGGGTGAAGCGGCGCTTGACACCGCTGAAGCCCTTGAGGGCTTCGCGGATGGTCTCCAGCGGCATGCCGAGATTGTAGGCCACGGCGATCGCCGCGGTGGCATTCAGCGCGTTGTGGTGCCCGGGCATCGGCAGCGTCAGCTCCTCGATCCCGTTCAGCCGGCCGGTCTTGCGATCGCGGATGACGACCCGGAAGCGCGAGCGCCCACCGGAGAGGTCGACATCCATCAGCCGCACGTCGGCCTGCGGGTTTTCGCCATAGGTGACGACACGCCGGTCCTCGATGCGTCCCACCAGCTCCTGCACGGTCGGATGGTCGAGGCACATCACCGCGAAGCCGTAGAACGGGATGTTCTCGACGAAGGCCCGGAACGCATCCTTGATGGCATCGAAGGTGTGGAAATGGTCGAGATGCTCGGGATCGATATTGGTGACGATCGCCACGTCGGCCGGCAGCTTCAGGAAGGTGCCGTCGGATTCGTCGGCCTCCACCACCATCCAGTCGCCGGCTCCGAGCCGCGCATTGGTGCCATACGCATTGATGATGCCGCCATTGATGACCGTCGGATCGAAACCTCCGGCGTCGAGCAGCGTGGCGACCA
>JBMOJG010000637.1:0-2578 GCA_049316925.1 Alsobacter sp.
GTGCTGTTCGGGTTCGACACGAGCGAGGCCGCCGGCGCGTGCGTCGCCGCCATCATCGCCGCCGGCATCGTGCCGGTCGCCATGGAGTTCATGGATCGGCCGGCCATCCAGATCTGCGAGGCTTTCGCCAAGGCGGGCTATCCGACGGATGTCGAGGCCCTGCTGATCATCGAGGTCGAGGGCTCCGAGGCCGAGATGGAGGCCTCACTCGCCCGCATCGTGGCAATCGCCCGCGACCACGGCGTGAAAACCGTTCGCGAGTCGAAGTCCGCCATGGAAACCGCGGCGATCTGGAAGGGCCGCAAATCGGCCTTCGGCGCCACCGGCCGCATCGCCGATTATATCTGCATGGACGGCACCATCCCGACCGGTCGCCTGCCAGAGGTGCTGCGCCGCATGGACGCGATCGTGAAGCATTACGGGCTTCGCGTCGCCAATGTGTTCCATGCCGGCGACGGCAACCTGCACCCGCTGATCCTCTACAACGTCAACGATCCCGAGGATGCCCGCAAGGCGGAGGACGCCGGCAATGACATCTTGCGCCTGTGCGTCGAGGTGGGCGGCTGCCTCACCGGCGAGCATGGCGTCGGCATCGAGAAGCGCGACCTGATGCGTCACCAGTTCAGCGAGATCGATCTCGCCCAGCAGTTGCGGGTCCGCGCCGTGTTCGATCCCGGCTGGCTTTTGAACAGCGCCAAGGTGTTCCCTCTCGATGGCCGGACTGCGGCGTGACCGCCGCCGACTTGATGCCGCGCGACGAGGCGGAGCTGGCCGCCTGCATCGCGCAGGCGCGCGCCGACCGCACGCCGCTGGCGGTGACGGGCGGCGGCACCAAGGCCGGTCTCGGCCGGCCGTCGCAGGCCGCCCGCACGCTGGGCACCGCCGCCCTGACCGGAATCACGCTCTACGAGCCGTCCGAGATGGTGATCGGCGCCCGGGCCGGCACGCCGCTCGCCGAGGTCGAGGCCATGCTGGCCACCGGTGGGCAGGCGCTGACCTTCGAACCGATCGACTACCGCGTCCTGCTGGGAACCGCGTGCGTACCGACGGTCGGCGGCGTCGCGGCCGGCAACCTGTCGGGGCCGCGCCGCATCCAGGCCGGCGCCTGCCGCGACAGCATGATCGGCGTCCGCTTCGTCAACGGCCGCGGCGAAACGGTGAAGTCCGGCGGTCGCGTCATGAAAAACGTCACCGGACTTGACCTGGTGAAGCTGATGGCCGGCTCATGGGGCACGCTCGGTGTCCTGACCGAGGTCGTCTTCAAGGTGCTGCCGGCTCCCGAACACACCGCCACTCTTCTGCTGCACGGTCTCGACGATGCCCGCGCCATCGCCGCGCTGGCGGCAGGGCTCGGCTCTCCCTTCGAGGTCAATGGCGCCGCCCATTTGCCTGCCAGCATCGAGCGTGTGCCCAAGACCCTGCTGCGCCTCGAAGGGTTCGACGCTTCTGTCCGCTACCGCTGCGGCGAGCTTCGGCGCGTGCTGGCGCCGTTCGGTGCCGCCGACCTGATCGACGGCGATGTGGCGAGCGCCCTGTGGCGTTCCGTCCGCGATGCCACGTTCGTGGCTGAGCCCCGTGACACAGCCGTCTGGCGTGTCTCGGTGGCCCCGTCCCGCGCCGCTGCCGTAGTGGCGGGCCTGCCCCCGGGGCTGGTCCGCAGCGGCTTCTATGACTGGGGCGGCGGCCTGGTATGGATGGCCGTGCCGTCCGCCGGCGATGCCGGCGCGGCCGCCATCCGCGGCGCGCTTGCCGGCACGGGTGGCCACGCGACGCTCGTCCGCGCCCCGGTCGAAATCCGCGCCGCCGTGCCGGTGTTCGAGCCGCTGGCGCCGGCACTCGCCGCGGTGTCCGCATCCATCAAGGCGAGCTTTGATCCCGACCATATCCTCAATCCCGGCCGCATGGTGGCGGGCGCCTGACCGCCCGCACCGCCGGAGGACCCCATGCAGACCCAATTCTCGCCCGAGCAGCTTCGCGATCCCGCCATGCAGGCTTCGGAAAAGATCCTGCGCACCTGTGTGCATTGCGGCTTCTGCACCGCAACCTGCCCCACCTATCTGCTGCTTGGCGACGAGCTCGACAGCCCGCGCGGCCGGATCTACCTGATCAAGGACATGCTGGAGAACGGCCGGCCGGCCACCGCGCAGGTCGTCCGTCATGTCGACCGCTGCCTGTCCTGCCTGTCCTGCATGACGACGTGCCCGTCGGGTGTCCACTATATGCACCTGGTGGATCATGCCCGGGCCTATATCGAGCAGACCTATGAGCGGCCCCTGGCCGACAGGGCGATGCGCCGTCTGCTGGCGACGCTGCTGCCCTATCCGCTGCGGTTTCGCTTCGCCATCCTGGCGGGCATGCTCGGCAAGCCGTTGAAGCCGCTGCTGCGCCGCCTGCCCGCCGTCGGCGCGCGCCTGGCCGCGATGGTCGAGCTTGCGCCTGGCCGGGTCCCCGCCCGCTCCACCATGGAAGGTCCCGCGGTGTTTCCCGCGGCCGGCCCGCGCCGCAAGCGCGTGGCGCTGCTGTCGGGCTGCGCCCAGCCGGTGCTGCGGCCCTCGATCAACGAGGCGACGATCCGCCT
>JBMOJG010000638.1:0-2574 GCA_049316925.1 Alsobacter sp.
CGCGCGCATCCCGGCCGCCTATTACGCGATCTCCTATGTGTATGCGCTGCAGACGGTCGGGGAACGCGGGCGGCGTCGGGTCTATTTCGACATCGAGGTGGGGGGCTGGGGCGGACATGCCGGCGGCGACGGTGCCAGCGCCCTGTCGTGCGGGCTGCACAACAACACCAACGCGCCGATCGAGATGGTCGAGGCCAAGTACCCGGTGACGTTCACCCGCTACGGCCTCATCCCGGACTCGGGCGGCGCAGGCCAGTTCCGCGGCGGCCTCGGCCTCGTGCGCGAATGGCGCCTCGATGCCGCAGAAGGCACCCTGTCCACCAATTTCGAACGGTTCTGCAATCCCCCCTACGGGCTCAATGGCGGAGCCACCGGATCGCTGAGCCGCACAACCGTCACCCACCGCGACGGAACCCGGACCGAGCTGCGGTCAAAGGTTTCGGGCGTGAGGCTCGCGGCCGGCGATCTCGTGACCATCGAGACGTCGGGCGGCGGTGGATACGGCGAGCCTCGCCGCCGCGCGCCCGACCGCGTGGCACGCGATGTCGCCGAGGGACTGGTCAGCCGCGCGGCAGCGACCGAGATTTACGGGCATGTCGCCAACCGGGAGGTCACGCCATGAGCAAGGTTGCGGCCGGAATCACGCTGACACTCGGGGAGGTCGAGACCCTCACCCGGCAGGTGCTGCTGGATTGCGGCGTCGACCCTCGCAACGAGCCGTCGATCACGGCATCAGTGGTCGCCGCGGAAGCGGAGGGGATCCATAGCCATGGCCTCGCCAGGCTGCCGACCTATTGCGAGCACGCGCGCGTCGGCAAGATCGACGGGAAGGCACGGCCAGTGCTCGACAGTCCCAAGCCGGGCCTGGTGCGGGTCGACGCGAAGTCGGGCTTTGCCCACCCCGCTATCGACTTCGGCCTTCCGGCGCTGTGCGAGGCAGCGCGCGCCCAGGGCATCGCGGCCCTCGCCATCACCAACTCCTATAATTGCGGGGTGGTCGGGTACCATGTCGAGCGGATTGCCAGCCAAGGCTTTCTGACCCTTGGTTTCGTCAACGCGCCCGCCTCGATCGCCCCGATGGGCGGCACGAGACCGGTTTTCGGCACCAATCCCATCGCGCTTGCCGTTCCGCGCGCCGGACGCGAGCCGCTCGTCCTCGACCAGTCCTCCAGCGTCGTCGCCAAGAGCGAGATCGTCGTCCATCAGCAGCGGGGAGAGGCCATCCCGCTCGGCTGGGCACTGGACGCCGACGGCCAGCCCACCACCGACCCGGCCAGGGCGCTGCAGGGCGGCACCATGGTGCCGGCCGGCGGCTACAAGGGGGCGGGAATGGCCCTTCTCGTCGAGATCTTCGCCGCGTGGCTCACCGGCGCCAATCTCTCGATTGACGCGTCGTCCTTCGCGGACAACGCCGGCAGCTCGCCACGCACCGGCCAGTTCTTCATCGCAATCGCGCCGGGCGATCTCGCCGGAGACGAGGCCTCGGGCCGCCTCGAGCGTCTCTTCCATGCCATCGCTGACCAGCCTGGCGCCCGCCTGCCCGGCACGCGGCGGGCCGAGGCCCGGGCGCGCACGGCGGTAGACGGAGTGACGATCCCGCGGGCCCTGCACGACAGGCTCCGGAGCTACCTCTGCGCCAGCGACCCGCTTCACCAATGAGCGCGGCAAGGCCGCGGGCTGTCTGACCTGCAGCCGGCATCGTGTTTCCCGAGAATGGGGGGCTCACGAACGGTCAGGCCCACGTGACTCGCCAAACCAGGACTCTGGCCGCGTCTCAGCATCTTTGCACGGCCTCGGGGATGCTGGGGCTTGGCACTTTCCGAGACGCTTTCGCTTTGTCTGGCAGATCGCCAAGGCTCGTTGATTTTGCTGCTCTTTCCCCTCGTTTGATTGTTGCCCATGCTGTTTGACATGCTACGGCTGACGGATGGACGCGGACAGAAAAAGGCGGGGCCCGGGCCGCACACGCTCTGTCGGACACTGTGCTGGTGTAGTCTCGGCCGGGTCGAATGCCGAGGACTTACGGGCCGTTCGGCTGCTTGGCGCCGGCCACGCAGCGAGCCGCAGGAGACCACGCGAATGAAGGAAGGCTTCTTGGGCTGGAGCGGGCACGGGTGGCGGTCCGTGGAGGACAGCGGCCTGCCGAAGGCGCCTGAACGAACCATAGCGGGGCGGACGGCATGCGGCGGCTGAAACTCCTGGGACAGCGTCTGCTTGTCTTCGGACTTGGAGTCCTCACGATCTGGCTGATTGCCTTTGTGTTCTTCGATTTCGCCGACCGTCGCCTGCCCATGGTGGTCGCACTTGCCGTCACCTACGGTCTTTCGGCCTATGTCATCTTGCCCCGAGCCATCCGGACAGGGCTGCGGATTCTCCACCAGGGCCGCGTGCCCAGCTACACCCTGACCGGTGACGGACTGCCCGGCGATCCGGTGAATCTTGTGCTGATCGGCAGCAGGCAGCAGCTTCGGGCGGCGTTTGAGGCTGCGGGGTGGTCGAAAGCCGATCCGCTGAGCTTCGCCAGCGACTGGCGCATGGCGACGGCCTTCGTGTTGAACCGGTCCTATCCCACGG
>JBMOJG010000639.1:0-2563 GCA_049316925.1 Alsobacter sp.
AAGGCGTGATGGTCTCCGTCCATGCGCTCGGGGTCGGGCTGTTCATGGCCGCATCCGGGCCGCTCTACGGCGCTTGGGGCGGGGCTGCCTTCGCCACCATGGTGCCGCTGTCGGTGGCCGGCGTGGTGGTCGCCGGGCTGGCGTGGCGGCTTCAGCCCCAGAGCGCTGCTGATGGCGGGAAGGCGAGGCTGCCCTCGTAGCGGAGCCCGGGCTCGCGGTCGCGCGCCAGCAGCAGCGGGCCATCGAGGTCGACGAAGCGGGCGAAGGGCGTCAACAGCATCGCCGGGGCCATCGCCAGCGACGTGCCCAGCATGCAGCCGACCATCACGTCCAGTCCGGCGGCACGCGCCGCACGGACCGTCTCTAGCCCGGCCGTGAGCCCGCCCGTCTTGTCCAGCTTGACGTTGACCGCATCATAGCGGTCGGTCAGGGTGGCGAGATCGTCGACGCCGTGGGCGCTCTCGTCGGCGCAGATCGGCACGATCCCGCGCAGTTGCGCCAGGATGGCGTCGGCGCCAGCCGGCAAAGGCTGCTCCACCAGGGCGACTCCTGCGGCCGCGCAGGCCTGCAACAGGGCCAGCAGGGCGGCCTCGGACCATCCCTCATTGGCGTCGACGACAAGCTCGGCATCGGGCGCGGCAGCGCGAACAGCCGCAAGGCGCGCCTCGTCGCCGTCTCCCGCGCCGAGCTTGATCTTCAGGATCGGCCGTTCGGCGGCCCGTGCCGTCGCGGCCGCCATGACGTCCGGCGTGCCGAGGCTGATGGTGAAGCAGGTGGTGGCAGGGGCGATCCGGTCGAGACCCGCCAGCACATGGGCCGGGACGCCGGCCCGCTTGGCCTCAAGGTCCCAGAGCGCGCAGTCGAGCGCATTGCGGGCAGCGCCGGCCGGCATGGCTGCGGCCAAATCCTCGCGCGTGCAGCCGGCCGCGAGCCGGCCCCGCATGGCCTCGATCTGTGCCGCAACGCCTTCCACCGTTTCGCCGTAGCGCGCATAGGGCACGCATTCGCCGCGGCCGGCGACGCCATCCTGCGTGATGGTCGCGGTGACGACGACCGCCTCGGTGCGGCTGCCACGGGCGATGGTGAAGGCACCGGCGATCGGGAATCGCTCAGTGGCCACCGCGAGGTCGAGGGTCTTGGCATGATCACGCGACATGGCGCGTCCTCCGGGAGGGCGCGCCACCGGGTCGGTCGACTCGCGCCGGTCGCCACGATAGAAGGCCATCTGAGCCGCCTCAACCGGCGGCACGGCAGCCAGAGTGCGCAATGACGGCGGAACCCAGCTTTGCCGTGGAGCAGCTTGCCGGAGGCCTGCGCCTCCGGCTCGCGGGACGCTGGACGTCGGAGCAGGCAAACGCCGTCGAGGCCGGCGCAATTGCGCTCACGGGTGCTGCCGGACAGTCCCAGCGCATTGTGCTGGACCTGTCGGGTGTCGACCGGCTCGACACGCTTGGCGCCTGGGTTCTCGACAGGACCCGCTCCGAGCTTGGCACGGCCGGCGCCAAGGCGGAGTTCGCCGGCCTCAGCGAGACCCAGAAGCTGCTTCTGCAGGAAATCGCCTACCGGGACGTGAGCGAGCCGGCCAAGCCGCCCCACTCGCCGGTGATCGATCTCCTGTCCGACATTGGAGGAGCGGTGGCCGGGGCCGGGAGGGACCTGGTCGGCGGCGTCAGTTTCCTGGGCGCCCTCGTGTCGGCGCTCGGGCGCATCATCATCAACCCGGCCCGCTTCCGGCTGACCTCGGTCGTGCATCACCTCGAGGCTGTCGGCTTCCGCAGCGTGCCGATCATTGCGCTGATCTCGTTCCTGGTCGGCTGCATCGTCGCCCAGCAGGGCATCTTCCAGCTGCGGAAATTCGGCGCGACGGCCTTCGTGGTCGACCTCACCGGCATCCTGACGCTGCGCGAGCTCGGCGTGCTGCTCACCTCGATCATGATCGCCGGGCGCTCCGGCTCCGCCTTCACGGCCGAGATCGGCTCGATGAAAATGCGCGAGGAGATCGACGCCCTGCGGGTGATGGGGCTCGACCCGATCGAGGTTCTGGTGGTGCCGCGGATCCTGGCGCTGATGATCGCGCTGCCGCTGCTCACCTTCATCGCCGACATCGCCGGCCTGTTTGGCGGCGGTGTCGTCACCTGGATCTATGGCGGCATCGGCCAGGAGGTGTTTCTGGGCCGCCTGCGCGGCGCGATCGGGGTGAACACCTTCCTGGTCGGCCTCATCAAGGCCCCATTCATGGCTCTGGTGATCGGCATCATCGCCTGCATCGAGGGGCTCGCGGTGCAGGGATCGGCCGAGTCGCTTGGCCGGCAGGTGACCGCGTCGGTGGTGAAAGCCATCTTCATGGTGATTGTCGTCGATGGTCTGTTCGCCATGTTCTTCGCCGCCATCCGCTACTGAGGCCGCATGACCGCCGCGTCCCCGCTCCCCGTACCGGCTGCTGCAGAGCGCGAAGTCGTCATCTCGGTGCGCGACCTGGTCGTCGGATTCGGCGAAAAGCTGATCATGAACAGCCTCGACCTCGACGTGTACCGGGGCGAGATCCTCGGCTTCGTCGGAGCGT
>JBMOJG010000640.1:0-2562 GCA_049316925.1 Alsobacter sp.
CGGGATTGCCCTCGGAGGCCAGCCAGAAACCGCCGCCCGGGCGGGTGGCGATACCTTCAAGGTCGAGGTTGGCGGGCTTGCCGCCCCGCGTCACGGTCACGGCCCGCACGATCTTGGCAGGTGCAGCCGTGGCGTCGATCTCCAGGATGCGCGAGTGCGCATAGGCGCTGTCGGTCACCGCATAGAGCTTGCCGGGGACGGTCCGGTCGGCTGAGAGGCCAGAGAGTGCGCCCCAGGGAATGATGCCGTCGGGCCCATCGACGGAGACGATGCTGGGGTACGCCGGGGTGCCTTCCGCGCGCCGGTAGATCGACACATGCGCCCGGCCGAGGCCGTCCTTCACCGCATCGACCTCGCCTGTGACAACCAGCAGGTTGCGCGACGGGATGGCGATCAGGCCCTCCGGCGCGGTGCTGGTCGGCAGGGCCTGGAGGAAGTCGGGCGTGCGTCCCGGGCCGTTGTCGCGATAGACCAACGCCATGGAGGCGCGCTCGAGCCCGACAAAGAACAGCCGCTCCGAGCCGAACTGTCCGACGGCCACGCCCTCGGGCTCGCTGCCCTTGGCGGCCGAGCGGCGCTCGTGGTAATGCCCATGCCGCATGGCGATGTGGTCGACGGACGAGCCTGAGTCGAACTCCACCGTGCCGTCCTTGCGGAAGATCGTGAAGCCGCGGCTGCCGCCCTCGTAGTCGCCCTCATTGGCCGTGACGAAGCGGTCGTCGTCGAGCCATGCCACCGCGTCAGGTTCGCGCTTGACGTTCTCGAGCCGGTCCACCGGCGCGATGATGCCGTCGCGTTTGGTATCGATCTTGTCGAGCGTGACAGCGCCCGCGCTGAAATGCTTCGTCACCTTGCCGGAGGCGACATCGACAATCGCGATATGGTTGTTTTCCTGAATGGTGACAACGGCTTCACCGCGGTTGTTGATGTCGACGAACTCGGGTTCAGGGTCCTCGGGCGCCACCTCGGCCAGCCCGGTGAGATCGACCACCCGCTTCGTGCTGCAGTCGAGACCGTTTGGCCCGAAGCCGATCAGGGTCAGGTTGCCGGCAGGCAGCTGCGGAATCTTGCCCTTCTCCTTCTTCTCGTCGCGCTCGTTCTCGATTGCGACCGCCAAGGTGCGACCATCTGCCGTCAGCTTCACCGAATCAGGCTGCCCGCCCACCTCGCAGGTGGCCTCCACCGTCTTGCGGCTGAGTTCGATCACCGCGATATGGCCGGAGGGCTTGTCAAAGGACGGCGAAGTGACGACCGCCACCAGCGCCTTGCCGCCGCCGATTGCCACGGAGGTCGGCTCGCCGCCGAGCGGGACGAAGCCTGCCGGCTTGGGCTGGGCCGGATCGGCGATGTCGATGAGACCCAGCGCCTTCTGCTCGGCGTCCGTGTAGGCCAGCATCATGCCGTCCGCCGTGGCGGCAATGATTTCGGCGACCGACTGGGTGTTGCGGTCGCGGTCGGCGGGCAGGTTGGAGACAACGGGAAACGACGCCACCCGGTTGAACACCGGCTCTGCAAACGCCGGAAGCGCGGTCGTCCCAAGCAGGCAGGCGGCAAGGGATCCCAGAATGCGCGGCGTCATGGCGGCGTTCCCCGGCGATGCGTCAACAATACGATATCCCAACAATGCTCGCTTGCATGACGCAGGCGTGACATTCGTGACTATGGATTGGGAACGGATGCGTCGTTAGATGAGTGGGAAGGGGTTGCTGGTTCGCTCGCCCCTCGAGGAGGCTCGCGTGCTGGCAAAAGTGGTGCACGACCTGGAGCCGTTCCGCTGGGTGTTCATTATGGCGGCGCTTGATCCGGTGGTGATCGGAATCGGTCTGTGGATGGGCTGGCATGCCAATCAGGCCGGCAAGCTGTTTCTTGCCGGCCTTTCCGCATGCCTTGCGGGAATTGCAGTGTCTTTCCTGCTGCGGTTTGTGGGGATCGCCTGGTTTGAGGGTGGCTTTGCCTTTGGCGGAGCGCATGCGGTGTCCCGGTTCGTGACCGGATGCGCATGGGCGGGCCTTGGCTATGCGGCGCAGAGGGTGTTCAGGCCTCCTGCGGGAGCAGGCCCGAGTGCAGGGTCAAGCCAGGGCGCGGGGCGCAGTCAGCCCAGCGGCGAGTGATCGAAATCACTGCCGGCAACCCCGCCCTTGACCGGG
Organism: Alsobacter sp.; assembly: GCA_049316925.1. Lineage (GTDB taxonomy): Bacteria > Pseudomonadota > Alphaproteobacteria > Rhizobiales > Beijerinckiaceae > Alsobacter. The sequence goes on from JBMOJG010000640.1 coordinate 2,148, forward strand.
GCGTCGCGAAAACCCAATACCGGCATGCACCTTCCGCACGCCGAAGCCAACGACACGAGATTGACCGATGAACGCGCTCGTCGACAGCCGCATCCTCGACCCCAACAAGCTCATCCGGGGCGCGACGGGTGACTGGGAAATCATCGTCGGCATGGAGATCCATGCCCAGGTAACGTCCCGGTCGAAGCTGTTTTCCGGCGCCTCGACGGCGTTTGGCAATGCCCCGAACGACAATGTCTCGCTTGTCGATGCCGCCATGCCGGGCATGCTGCCGGTGATCAACGAGGAATGCGTGCGCCAGGCCGTGCGCACCGGGCTTGGGCTGAAGGCCCAGATCAACCTGCGCTCGGTGTTCGACCGCAAGAACTACTTCTATCCCGACCTGCCGCAGGGCTACCAGATCAGCCAGTACAAG